>JAPLUJ010000678.1 GCA_026397695.1 Verrucomicrobiota bacterium
TCAAAGTCCGAAACCTGCCCGCGACACACGCCCGGCCCGCCAAATCCATCGCCTTGCCCGGCGGGCGGCAAACTGATCGACATTACCGTATCCATCCGACATTCTCCCACTTGCCCATGGCCGCTCCTAAACAACCAAATCTCGACTCCGTCACCACCATCAATGACGACGGATCGCGGTATTTCCTGCATCCGGCCGATGTTCGTGGCCGGTGGGTGCTGGCCCGGAGATTGTTAGGCGCGATCCTCATCGCGATCTATATCCTGTTGCCATGGATTCCGATCAATGACAACCCGGCGGTGTTTCTGGACGTGCAAAACCGCATGTTCCACCTGTTTGGCCTCACCTTGGTGCCGCAGGACTCGTGGGTGTTGTTTTTTGCCATCAGCGGTCTGGGCTTCAGCTTGTTCTTCGTCACCTCGCTGTTAGGCCGCATCTGGTGCGGCTGGACCTGCCCCTATACCGTCTGGCTGGACCACGTTTTCCGCCGGATCGAACGCGCCATCGATGGCGATGCCCCCGCCCGCCGCGCCCTCGATCGCGCCCCGTGGACCGCCGGAAAATTTTTCAAACGGATTGCCAAGCACCTGTTATTTGCCACCCTCTCCGCCGCCATCGCGCTGGTTTTCCTTGCCTACTTCGTCTCGTGGCGCCGCCTCGGCGGCTATCTATCAGAGCCCGCGCTCCAGCACGCCATCGGCATCGGCGTCGGCGTCTCGATCATGCTCGTTCTGTGGTTCTGCTTCGGCTATTTCCGCGAGCAGTTTTGTATCATCATGTGTCCCTATGGCCGCCTCCAGAGCGTCTTCACCGATGGCGATACCATCAACGTCGGCTATGATCCCATCCGCGGCGAACCGCGCGGCATGAAAGGTACCACAACGGGCGATTGCATCGACTGCCGCCGCTGCGTGCAAGTCTGCCCTACGGGCATAGATATCCGTAACGGCCTGCAACTCGAATGCATCGGCTGTGCCGCCTGCATCGATGCCTGCGATGAAGTCATGACCCGCATCCAGCGCCCGCAAGGACTGATCCGCTATGCTTCTTCTAACGGATTAGCGGGACAATCGTGCCGCTTTCTCCGCCCGCGCGTTTACATCTACGGCGTGCTCGCCATTCTCGGATTGGGCGCGCTGGCCTTCGTCGCCTCACAAAAAGCCCGACCGTTCAATGCCACCGTGTCCCGCGCAGCGGGCGCGGGGTTTTACAGTGATGTGGATTCGATCCGCAATATCTATCAGATACGCTTCTTCAACAAGCGCAATCAGGACGCCACGGTCACCATCCGCCTGGGCAAAGACACTCCGGCGGGCTATCAGTTGAGCGGTGCCGAACAAACGTTTTCCGTCAAAGCCCAGAATGAATTCTCCCGCACCTGCGTGGTCATCGCCCCCGTGAATGCCTATCGCGGCATTGCCGACATCGTCCTCGAAATCCACGCCGACCCCGGCAACGTCACCCTCGAAAAACCCGTCCGCTTCCTCGGCCCCAACCCGCAGACTCTCCCTCCCCTATCTCCACCGCCCTATGACCCCTGACTGATTACTATTGATTATTGATTATTGATTATTGATTATTGATTATTGCCCCATGACCCAGGCCTCGACGTTGCTATTGCGGCAGGGGCATAGTACACGGCGGTTCCGCACAGACGCGGCACAAGACCGCGTGAGAAACAGGCCGCAGCCCGCTCCTGAACGGATCGGGCAAGTGCGAGATCAATTCGGAGAATTCATGGAATTTCATGGGACGCGGGAGAAAGTACAGGCTGGATGCGAATTTGCAAAGTGCCCGTGGGTTGAAATGAGCGCCGACATCGGAACCTATTTGAGGATTTCGTGACATGTTGCCACTTTTGTTCCCAAACAGCCATTGTTAGGCTTTGTTTGGATCGTAAATCCTTGAAAATCAAGGAAAGTGGAGCGTAGCGGATTCGAACCGCTGACCCCTTGCATGCCATGCAAGTGCTCTACCAGCTGAGCTAACGCCCCGTGACGGGAGGGCGGAGGTTTATCGGCGGACTTGCGGGCGGGCAAGCGGATTTTTGGGAAATTGCGCGATTTCCAGAATTGCGATGAGTGCGATGAGTGCTTGGCGGGTGGGGAAGAGGCGCTATGCTGTGCCGCATGTCGCAGGAAGCTGGAGAACAAGTGTTGGTGGTGCCGCGCAGGATTTTCGATGAAATCGGCGTGTTCGAGGGCATCCGGACGGAGGGTTTGCAGGCGGTGCTCGCAAGGCTGCTGGATCCGGCAAATCACTTTTTCATGGACCGGGCGGCGGCTGAGAAGGATCCGTCCCACAAGCAACTGATTCCTTACTGCGTGTTTCGTTGTGGGGATCGCATCCTGCACTACACCCGCGGCCAATCTGGCGGTGAAAGCCGGCTTCACGCGAAGATTTCGGTGGGCGTGGGGGGGCACGTAAATCCGGTGGATACCGGCGGCGGGAAAACCGGGTCGCTGGCGTATCACGCGGCGGTGACGCGTGAAATCGATGAGGAACTCGAACTGCGGCAGGACCACGCGCACCGCATCATCGCCCTGCTCAATGATGATTCGAACGCCGTGGGGCAGGTGCACCTTGGCATCGTCCATCTGATAGAGCTCGCATCGGAAGCGGTGTCGGCCAGGGAAGACGCGCTGGCGGAATTGGGATTCGCGGCGCTTGCCGATCTCAACGGACCCTGGTTCGGGCGATTGGAGACCTGGTCACAATATTGTATCCGGCATCTGGCGGACCAAGCAGTGAATTCCAAGCACTAAATCCGAAACGGAGGAGAAGCCTCCCCGGCGCACGCCTCTGCGTTGCGAAATTAGGATTTGGGATTATCGGTTACGGCATTGACGACGATTTTCGGGAACACGGGCATGGGTATGCCGATGCGGTGGTCGTTGGGAATGAGTCCCCACCGCAGGTCGGGGAGTTTGAGATGGACCAGGGACGGGAGGTTGAGTTGGGCGGCGAGTTGGCTGGCGGCGTGTGGCAGGGCGGGAGATAACAGGACGGTGGCGTGGGCGACGCTTTCCGCTAGATGATAGAGCACGCTGGCAAGCCGGTCTTTTTTCTCCGGGTTTTTATTCAGTTCCCACGGTTTCATGCGTTCGGCATAACCGTTGCAGTGGACGACGTGGCGGCTGAGGGCCTCCAGGCCTTTTGCAATGTCGAACTCATCCATTGCGCTGCGGTAGGCGGCGGTGGCTTGAATGAGGGATGTTTGCAGCGCGAGGTCGTCCCCGGCGAAGGCCCCCCCGCGCTGGAGCACGCCCCCGGTGAAGCGCTGGCTCATGTTGAGAGCGCGGTTGCAAAGGTTGCCGAGTTCGTTGGCGAGTTCGGTATTGAAGAGCATGACCAGACGTTCGACGTCGAAGTCCGAGTCCTTGCCGGTGACGATGTCGCGCACCAGATAGTAGCGCAGGGCCGCGACGCCGAAGGTATCGGCTAGTTCGTTAGGATCGACGCTGTTGCCGATGGATTTGCTCATTTTTTCGCCGCGGATGTTCCACCATCCGTGGACCAGCAGGCGCGGCATTTCCTCGTTAGTAAATCCCATGGCGTGGAGCATGCAGAGCCAGTAGATGCCGTGGGCGGGCACCAGGATGTCCTTGCCGAGGATATGCAGCGGGCGCTCGTCGGTGGTCCAGAGGCGGGAGAAATCCGGCAGTCCGGCGTCCGGTGTGGCGAGGTATCCGGCGAACGAGACATAGTTGATGAGCGCGTCGAACCAGACATAGGTCACATAGTCCGGATCAAACGGCAACTCGATGCCCCAGCGCAGGCGTTCCTTGGGACGGGAGATGCACAGGTCGGTGCCGGAGTTGCGCTCCAGCGCGTTGAGTAGTTCGGCTTTGCGGAAGGCGGGCAGCACGGCGTCCGGGGTGGCTTCCAGATAGCCTGTTAGCCAGGTGGTGTGTTCGCTGAGTTTGAAATACCAGTTTTCCTCCTCGATGACGACGACCTCGCCCCACTCGGGGCCGAAGTTGCCGCAGGCATCCCGGTCGCGGTCTGATAGAAATTGTTCCTGGCGCACCGAGTAGTGGCCGGAGTGCGCACTCTTGTAGAGTTGGCCTTGATCCTTGAGCATCGAGAGGATCGCTTGCACGCAATCCTTGTGGCGCTGGTCCGTGGTTGCCGCCCAGCCATCGTATTGAACACCGAGTTTCTCCCAGAGATCGATAAACTTCCGCGTCGTGCGCTGCACGAAGGTCTCGGGGCTCACGCCTTCCTTCTCCGCCGTCTGTTGGACCTTCTGGCCATGCTGGTCCACTCCCGTTAGGAAAAACGCCTCGTCGCCGCGCAGTCGGCGGTAGCGGGTGATCACGTCGGCAAGCACCTTTTCATAGGCATGCCCGATGTGCGGTGAACCGTTGGTGTAATCGATGGCAGTGGTCAGGTAGAACATGGCGGGGAGTGAGTCATAAGCAATCAGGGGCCATGCGGCGGTCGCTGCGGCGATCCGCTTACTTCGCCTGGGCGGCCGATTCTATCAGATCTGCGGCTGGCAGGACGACGTTGGAGGGCATGGGGCCCTGGCTGTCGCTGTCGCCTTTCGCGCTGAAGCGGTTGATGCCGATGCCGAGGAATTTGCCGTCCTTATTGAAGACGGGCATGCCGAGCGACTGGGTGCCGAGTTTGGCGCAGGTGCGTGGTTTGCTGACGATCGAGATGATTTCGTGGGTCATGATGACCGGTTCGCGGTTGAGGTCCTTGCCGAGGCGGCCGAGAATGATCACGTCATCGAGCACGGTCATTGGCGCGGCGTCCGCGATATTTACCGGCGTGAGTTTCACGCTTTCGGGTTTTTCGGGGCGAATGAAGGCGAGGTCGATGTCCGGATCCTTGAAGGCGACCTTCGCCGGAACTTCAGAGCCGTCGGGCATCAGGATTTTCACTTCCTTGGTGGTGCCTTTGGCGCTGATTTTGATTGGGCCCTGGGGGCCGTTGACCGTGCGGCCATCGACGGTCGATGCCACGTCGAGAGTGGACAGCGGCACGACGATCAAGCCGTCCGCGCCGATCACCGTGCCGAGCAATTCCAGTTTGCGCTCTTCCTTTTTCACCGGGTTGTCGCCGGCGATGAGTTCGATTTCAACCACCGCGCTAAGGAACAGCACCGAGTCCTTGTGGGCGGCCGCGATGGCGAGCGCTTGGTTCTTGAGCGGGCCTTCGGCGGCCATGATGAACGGGGAGGCTAACAAAACGACGGCGGATCGTGCGATGGATTTCATGGGATGAGGTGGCTGGATTGACGGTGAAGCGGGATTACCAGGTGGGTTCGAGTTCGATATAACGGGAGGTGATGCCGCGCCGCACGAACATGACGACGGGACTCCGGGTGTTTTTTTCGAGTTCTGCAAGCACGGATTTCAAGGTTTCGATGGAATCCACCGGTTTGCCGTCGATGGATAACAGAATGTCGCCGGTGGCGAGTTTGCCGAGCGCGGCCCAACCGGCGGGGGTGATGGCGGTGACTAACACACCTTTGAAATCATCGGGGAGTTTGCGTGCGACGCGGTCATCCTGGCCAAGATCCCGCGAGTTGAACTCAAGGGTTTTGCACTCGTGGGATGCCAGATCGACGGTGCCTTCATGGCCCGTTTCCAGCGGTACTTTCACTAACAGATCCTGCTTGTCGCGCCGCACCGCAAGCGCCACTTCCGTGCCAATGCGGTATTTCCGGATGAGCGACCCGAACACATCCGCCTCTTCAGGACGCGACGCGGGAATCACCGTGCCATCCAGTTTCAGAATGAGGTCGCCAATTTGCAAACCGCCCTTTTCCGCCTGGGTGGCGGGATGCACCCGGGTGATCCGTACACCCTTTGATCCCGCAATCCCAAGGGCTTCCGCGAGATCTGCGGAAATCACCTGGGTGTCGATGCCGATCCACGCCTTTTTGGCAATGCCCGGCTTATCCACATCGGGCTCGGGCCCTATCTTCACAACTGTTAGAAAATTGCAGCCGTCGTGTTCATACGCGACCAGCACCGGCACCGGTTTGGTTTTACCGGCGGTGATTTCCTGGCTAACGGTGACGAGCGCGGCGAGGTCGGGTGTGGGTTTGCCATCGACCGCCAGAATGAGATCGCCATCGCGGATCGAGGGTTTGGATGCGGCCGCCGCCCCGCCCGGGCGCAGGCTCTGCACGACCACCGCCTTGTTGTCGGCACGCAGGAGTTCCTTGGCCGCGAGAGCCGTCAAATCCCTGACGGTGATTCCCCATGACAACAGTTCCTTTTCACGGGGTTCCGCGGGTTCACGCTCGGCGGTGGTGACTTTCCAGATCATCGGATTTTTGTCACGCACGCCTTCCAGCACGATTTCCGCGCCCACCTGAGATTCTAACAAAATGCGGTTGAACACCGGAATGTCCTCGGGTGCCCTTGATGCGGTGATCTCCACGCCGTTGCAGCGGGTCACGATGTCTCCAGCCTGCATGCCCGCAGCATCGGCCGGCGCGCCCTTGATGACCCCGCCGACGAGCACTCCCGCCTTGGCATCCGAGCTTTTGAGCAATGGCTGGGGGTTCATGCCGATCCAGCTCCGCCGCACCTTGCCGGTGGCGATCAACTCATCCAAAACTTTTTTTGCGAGATTCGATGGGATGGCCCCGCCCAGGCTGCCAATCCCCACCTCGTTCACACCGACAATCTCGCCGCCGAGATTCACTAACGGGCCACCCGAGTTGCCGGGGAAAATCACCGCGTCATGGCCGATCCAGCGGACGAGTTCTCCCACGACCTCGCCATCGAGGCGCAGCGCGCCGCCGGGAGCAATCATCTCGGTGTTCGCCACGATGCCCATGGCGAGCACCACGTCGCCCACCCGCAGGCGCGCGCTGTCGCCGAACTTCGCCACCGGCAGGGCAGCCGCAGGATTGCGCAGGTCCTGTTTATCGATTTTGAGCACTGCGAGGTCCGCCAACGCATCCGTGCCCACCAGCGTGGCACGCACCTCTTGGCGGTCGGCCAGACGCACGGTGATGCGCGTGGCGCGGCCTGCGACGTGGTGGTTGGTCAAAATGTGACCTTCGGCGGAAATGATCGTGCCGGAACCACTCGCGCGGCCTTTCTGCATCCGGCCCGCCCCGCCCTCCTCGAAGACGACGTGTATTCTAACAAGCGCGGGATAGACTGCTTGGACTGCGGCTTCGACCTGAGGATCGACGATGGCGGACGCCCGGGGCAACAACCATGCAACCGCGAAAACCGCGGCACAAATGCAACGTGTAAGATGAGTCATGATGAAGGGAAAACCCGGCCGGGATAGTGCATTTACAACGAAACCACCGCGCCATCTTGTCTTGCGGATTTGTCCTCATTTCAAGGAATTCGTCTTGCGCGGGGTGTCTTCGCACGGCAATTCTCCCCGCGTGACTTCAGAACTTGAAGAGCTGTTTGCGTTTCTGCGTTTTGCGAGCATTTCGACCGATTCGCGTCATGCCGGGGATGTGCGGGCGTGCGCCGGATGGTTGCTGGCGAAACTCGCGGACATGGGGCTCTCGTCCGAGCTGCACGAAACCCCGAAACATCCGGTGGTCATCGCCCGCAACGCCCATCTGCCGGGCCGCCGCACGGTGCTCGTTTACGGGCACTACGACGTGCAGCCGGTAGATCCGCTCCACCTGTGGACCAGCGCTCCGTTCCAGCCGGAAATCCGCGACGGACGGATCTGGGCGCGCGGTGCCACCGATAACAAGGGCCAGATGCTGGCACATGTGTTAGGCGTTGCCAAAACGCTGCGCGAAGCCGGCGCGCTGCCGGTGAATTTGATATTCCTGTTTGAGGGGGAGGAGGAAATTGGCAGTCCGAACCTGGCCGCGTTTCTGCACGACCATCGTGCGGCACTCGCGTGTGATGTTATCGCGGTTTCCGACACCGGCATGGTGGCTCCCGGGGTGCCCACCCTCGGCTACGGCCTGCGCGGCATCACCTGCTGCGAGGTCATCCTGCGCGGTCCCAAGGGTGACCTGCATTCAGGGATTTTCGGCGGTGCCGTGGCCAATCCCGCCGCTGCCATCGCACGCCTGGTGGCCAGTCTGCACACTCCCGACGGGCGCATCGCGATCGATGGATTCTATGACACCGTGCTCCCGTTAGATGACTGGGAACGCGCGCTGTGGTCGCAGGTCCCCGGTGTGAGCGACGCGGATTTCCTGCGCGTGACGGGATCCCCCGCCTTGTTCGGCGAGCCCGGCTATGCGTCCGCCGAACGCGTCTGGGCACGACCGACCGCCGAGGTCAACGGCATCGGCGGCGGCTATCAGGGCGAGGGCTCGAAAACCGTGCTGCCCGCCGAGGCGTTCGTGAAACTCTCGTTCCGCCTGGTGCCCGACCAAGCCCCGGCGGACATCCTAACAAAGGTGAAAAATCATCTCGCACGGCATTGTCCGCCGGGTGTCACCATCGAGGTTACCAGCGGCCACGATGGCAAACCATATCTAACGGATCCGCATGCGCCATACGGCCTTGCGGCGCAAGCCGCCCTGCGCACCGCCTTCGATGCGGAACCGGTGCTCATCCGCGAAGGTGGCAGCGTCCCGATCGTGCAAACCTTCCGCGACATCCTCGGCGCGGACACGTTGCTGCTCGGCCTCGCCCTGCCCGACGCGCAAATCCACGCCCCTAACGAAAACTTCCCGGTCGCCAACTTCGAGGCGGGCATCCGCCTCAACCAGGCGCTGCTGGTGGAGTTGGCTCGGTAGGAATCAATTTCCCATGTCCGAATCCGCCCCAGTTCCCAAACCCGATTTCATCCGCGAGATCATCGCCGGTGACCTCGCCACCGGCAAACACGCCACCACCATCACCCGCTTCCCGCCGGAGCCTAACGGGTATCTGCACATCGGCCACGCCAAGTCGATCTGCCTGAACTTCGGCATCGCCCGCGAAAACGCCGCCACCGGCGCGAAGTGCCACCTGCGCTTCGATGACACGAACCCGGAAAAAGAGGAGGCGGAATACGTCGAGAGCATCAAGGACGACGTCCAATGGCTCGGCTTCGATTGGGGTAATGATCTCTATTTTGCCAGTGACTATTTCCAGTTCTTTCACGACTGCGCCGTGCATCTCATCCAGCATGGCATGGCCTATGTCGATGACGACCCGGCCGAGGCAATCCGCGCGAAGCGTGGCAATCTCACCACCCCGGGCAGCCACTCGCCTAACCGCGAGCGCCCGGTGGCGGAGAACCTGGCCCTGTTCGCACGCATGCGTGCCGGGGAATTCAAGGAGGGCGCTTGCGTGCTGCGCGCCAAAATCGACATGGCATCGTCGAACATGAACCTGCGCGATCCGGTTCTCTATCGGATCATGCACTCGCACCACCACAACACCGGCGACGCATGGTGTATCTATCCGATGTATGACTTCGCGCACCCGCTGGAGGACGCGCTCGAGCACATCACCCATTCGCTGTGCACGTTGGAGTTCGAGAACCACCGGCCGCTCTACGATTGGTTCATCGAGCACTGCCCGGTGCCGTCGCAACCCCGCCAGATAGAATTCGCGCGGCTCAACCTCACCTATACCGTGATGAGCAAACGCAAGCTGTTGCAACTCGTCCAGCAGGGCCACGTCAGCGGTTGGGACGACCCCCGCCTGCCGACCATCTCCGGCCTGCGCCGCCGCGGCTATCCGGCCCCGGCGATCCGCGATTTCTGCAAACGCATCGGCCTCACCAAGTTCAACAGCACCACCGACGTCGCGCTGCTGGAGTTCGAAGTGCGCGATTTCCTCAACCAGAACTCGCCGCGCCGCATGGCCGTGCTCGATCCCATTAAGGTGGTGCTCGACAATTGGTCCGCCGAGCCCCTCGGCCACGTCGTCATCGCCAACCATCCACAGGACGCGGCGGCCGGTGAACGCGAGGTGCCCGTCAGCGGCGAGGTGTGGATCGAACGCGAAGACTTCATGGAAGACCCGCCGAAGAAGTTCTATCGGTTAGGACCCGGCCGCCATGTGCGCCTGCGCGGCGGTCACATCATCCGTTATACTTCCCATGACAAGGACTCGGCGGGAAATATCACCTTGATCCATGCGGATATCCTGCCCGGTACCGTGGGCGTGGATGCTCCCGCCGGCATCGAATGCCGCGCCGCCATCCACTGGGTGGACGCCGCCACCGGTGTGGATGCGGAAGTGCGCCTCTATGACCGCCTCTTCAGCGTCGAAGATCCGGATGCCGCCGAAGGCGGCTTCACCAGCGTGCTCAATCCCGCCTCTCTAACAATCATTACCGCCCAGGTGGAACCCGCGCTGGCCACTACACCACCCGGTTTCGCCTGTCAGTTCGAGCGCGTCGGTTACTTTGTTTCTGATAGCATCGACCACCAACCCGGGATGCAACACGTTTTCAACCGCACCGTCGCCCTCAAGGATTCATGGGGCAAACAAACGGGAAGATGAAGTATGGAGTGCGGTGGGAAGCGAAGCGCCACACCGCTTTGGCTGGGCTGCGGCTACTCATGGCCCCTGCACACACCACACAGTGGAGGACGGACGGCGATGTTCAGATGGCGCTGTTAGGGATGGCTGGATGTTTTTGGCATAAGGGAACGTTTTCCAGCCAAAGCGGTGTGGCGGGCTTCGCCCTTCCCACCGCACTCCATACCCTGACATCACCACCACCCGCAAACACAACATTGACCGACAGGCGAGGAAAACACCCGCCTGATGCGCCACTTTTTCGTGGTGTTCGCGGGGGTGTCGGGTACGCTGCGCCCGAGGGCGGCTCCGTGGCGGGGTCACCTGTTTGTTGTTACCTTGTTCAAATCAAATCCTGGAATTTCTGATGCGCGCGCATTTTCTTCTGCCGTTAATTCTAACACTAGGTGCCTGCCAACCGCCGGAGGCGGGCAGCACTAACCATGCCTCACCCGCCAAGCCGGATGCCGCAGTGCCAGCGGAAGTGCCCGCCACTCCCGAGGATGTGAAAGCCTCGGTGGTTCGGATCAACTCCACCCAACAATCGTGGAACCCATGGCAGCCGTGGGAAAAAACTCCGCCGCGGCGGCGGCGTGCGTTGGCTGCGATCGTCGCTCCGCAACGCGTGTTGACCACGTCCGAACTGGTCGCGGATGCCACCTATTTGGAATTGGAATCGGCGGACGGCACGCGCTTTGCCCGGGCCAAGGTGATCGCCGTGGATTACGAGGCGAACCTCGCATTGCTCGGACCCGCAGCAGAACAAGAGGGCGACGTGCTGTTTGCAGGCACGGTTCCGTTTGCCATCACCACCCCGCCGAAAATCGGCAACACCCTGGAAATTTTGCAACTCGAAGACAACGGCCTCACGCTGCAAACACCCGGCATCCTGCAGAGCATCGACGTCGCCGCGAGTTTCCTGCCCGGGCACGGATTTCTAACATACATGGTCAAGGCCTCGATGCAGAACGCCGCGAGCAGTTACTCATTGCCGGTGCTCTGCGGCGGCAAACTCGCCGGGGTGTTGATCAGCTACGATGTTAAAGACCAGTTGTGTGATGTTGTCTCCACCGACATCGTCACGCGCTTTCTCAAGGAGGCCGGCGGCGACAAATACATGGGCTTTCCCAGCCTCGGAGTGGCCATCGCACGCACCGAGGACGCCTCATTGCGTCAATGGTTGAAACTCACCGACGACCAGGGCGGACTTTACATCCACAGCGTCCGCAAGGGTGGCGCGGCCGCTTCCGCCGGTATGAAACAAGGTGACGTGTTGCTCGCCGTGGACGGCCAGGCCATTGATCGCCGTGGCTATTACGCACACCCGAACTACGGCAGCCTGTCATGGGGACACCTCATCCGCGGGGAGAAATCCACCGGCGATACGGTGGTTCTATCGGTTCTCCGCGAGGGCACGCCCATGGAACTCAAGGCCACCCTGACCCGCGAGGAGGAAAGCGCCCGCTTGGTTCCCAGCCATCTGTTTGACAGGGCGCCTAACTATCTGCTAAAGGGCGGCCTTGTTTTCCAGGAACTTTCGCGCGCCATTCTGGAAGGCTTCGGCGAGGATTGGCAATCCCGGGCCCCCCTCAACCTGCTAGACGCCTATAAAAACCCGGAAAAATACGAGGCCTCCATGGAGCGCGTGGTGTTTCTCAGTGGCGTGATCCCGACGCCCGCCACCGTCGGCTACGAGCGCTTGCGCAATCTGATTGTCCACAAGGTGAACGGCCAGGAGATCAAAAACATGAAAACCCTCATGGCGGCGTTTGCCAGCAACCCGGAAGAACTCCATTCCATCGAGTTCACCGAGGAAAATCTCACGGTCTATCTCGACGACACCGTCACCACAAGCGTGGACGCGCAGTTGTTGGAACGCGGCATCACCCGCCTCTTGCACGTGGAGTAATTGACATGGCAGGAGCAGGCATGAATGGCGGCATCACCCGTATCCAAGATTGGGGGTTGCGTTCCCGCTCATGGGCAGCGTAGATTCACCCCATGCACATGAATCAATCCTCACCGCGATGGCGTGGCCGTAATGCGTGCCCGGCTGCGGCATCCACAACACAGTGCGCACCCGCCGGTTTCACCCTGATAGAACTGCTGGTGGTCATCACCATCGTCCTCACGCTGGCCGCGCTGACTTTTGGCGTGGTTGTCAAAACGCGCCAACGTGCCGATAATGTGCTGGCCATTTCCAACATGCGGCAGATCGGTGCCGCCATCGCCTCATACATGACTGAAAACGACCACCTTCCCACCTTTCGGGAGGTGGGGGTTTCCCCCGCCTACTCGACGACTGATCCATACACCCAGGCCTCCGTGCTCCAACCCTATCTGGGAATACCCGAGCCCACATCCAAAACCCAGTATGCATTGATCTTCCGGCCTCCCGGCTTGAAACCCGATAACATGAACGGCAAGAAAAATTGGTATGAGGTCACCAGCTATGCAATGTATAGTAACGAATACATTACGCCGACAAAAGCCTATTTGCCCAAAGGTGTGGTGACCGACTCCGAAGGTCAGGATGTGGGGCCCTTCGGGCGCTATACTGGCAGCGGCACGCCGGTCGATGGATGGAGATCGGCGCAACTTGACGCCGCGATCACGCGTTTTACCACGGAAAACGCTGGGAAAATCGCCACGCTGTCGAAGGTGCCCGCGATGTTCGAGATCAATGCCGAGTATCCCTCCGCCAAGGGTTCCTGGCCATGGACCGTGCCTAAGAAAACACTGCGCCAAGACCATGTGAACGTGCTGTATTTCGACTGGCGCGTGGAATCCGTGACCCCGAAATTCTTCTTCACGCCCTAACTTATTGTTAGGTCCGGTATCACGGAGGGGCGGAGGGATGGATCGATCCGTCCCGTATGATCAGGGTTCTGGCACCCGCTGGGGCGAGATTCCGGTCATGCGTGACGACGACCAGGGTCACGTGGTGTTCGGTCGCGAGATCCAACAGGATGGCCATGATTGCCGCGCTGTTTTTCGAATCGAGATTGCCGGTGGGTTCATCCGCGAACAACACCTTCGGTTCATTGACGATCGCGCGGGCGATGGCAACGCGCTGTTGCTCGCCGCCGGACAACTCGGCGGGCAAATGCTCGGCGCGGTCGGCCAAGCCCACCCGGGTGAGCGCATTGCGTGCGGCGGCGGACGAATCCCAACCGGCGATGGCCCCGGGCGCGGCGACGTTTTCCAGTGCGGTCAACTCGGGCAAGAGATGGTAATTTTGGAACACATAGCCGATTTCGCGATTGCGGAAGCAGGCCTGTTGCTTGCGGTCCATGGCATAAAGATCGACCCCGTGGATGTGCACGCTGCCGCGCTCGGGGCGTTCCAAGCCGGCCAGTGTGTAAAGCAAGGTGGTCTTGCCCGCGCCGCTGGGCCCGCACAAAAACACCCGCTCACCACGGTGGATGCTCAGATCAATCCCGTGTAACACTTCGATGGATTTTTTGCCGATCCGATAACTGCGGTGGACGTCCACCGTTTCGATGCTCAGATCGCTCATCCGCCGAAAGTGTTATATTGCTTCGCCGAGGCCAAAGCGGACGAAGCGGGTGACGGTGAGGGTGTCGCCGAGTTCCTTGCCCCTGGCTTCTAACAGAGCGGCGACGGTGGTGTCGGTATCCTTGACGAAGCCCTGCTCCAAAAAGCAGCTTTCCGCGAAGAATTTGCTGAGCTGGCCCGGGATGATTTTTTCGATCAGGTTGGCCGGTTTGCCCTCGGCGGCGAGTCTGGCGCGGAAGATGTCTTTTTCGTTTTCGACCACGGTTTGCGGAATGTCATCGCGGGATAGTCCTTTAGGCGCGCAGGCGGCGATGTGCAGGGTGAGGTCCTTGACCAATTCGCGGAAGGTTGCGTTGCCGGCGGTGGCCGCCTGGGTGGTGGCCACTTCTATCAGGACGCCGACTTTGCCACCCATGTGGATGTAGGAGGCGATGTAGCCGCCGGTGGCGGCCACCAAGCGGATGTATTTGCGGAACTGGAGGTTTTCGCCGACTTCGATGACCTTCGCCTTGACGAAGTCCTCCATGGTGGATCCACCGTGCGGAACGGCCAGGGCGGCGGCGTGATCGGGCGCGGCGGCCACCGCTAGTGTGTCGGCCACTTCCCTGACGAAAGCCTGGAAGTTCTGGTTTTTGGAAACGAAGCGTTGGCGGCCGCAAGGGCGTCAGCTACTTCCTTGACGAATGCCTGGAAGTTTTGGTTTTTGGAAACGAAGTCGGTTTCGCAGTTGATTTCCAGCAGGATGCCGGTGGTGGCGGCCTCATTGACGCGGGCGGTGATGATACCTTCATTGGCGGCGCGGTCCGCTTTGGCGCCGGCCTTGGCGATGCCACGCTCGCGGAGCAGCTTGATAGAGGCTTCGATGTCGCCATTGGTTTCGGTGAGGACGCGTTTGCAGTCCATCATGCCGGCGTTGGTTTTGTCGCGGAGTTCTTTGACGATGGCAGCGGTGATCATGATATGAGAAATATGAGGTGTGGAGATGTTAGGAAAAGACGGGCAGGCCGTGGTCAAACCAGCCGGCCGCTGGAATTGGATATCAGTTGCGGCGGGCCGTGACCATGGCATCCACCAGATTCTGCAAGATGAGGCGGATCGAGCGGATCGCGTCATCGTTGCCCGGGATCGGGAATTGCACCAACGCCGGGTCGGCATTGGTGTCCACCAAGGCGATGATCGGGATGTTGAGGCGGCGTGCTTCCGCCACGGCGATGGTTTCGCGGGCGGAATCGACGATCACCACCGCGTCGGGCTTCTTGTCCATGTCACGCACCCCGCGGAGGTTGCGCAGGAGTTTTTCACGCTCGCGGCCGAGGGCGGCGAGTTCCTTCTTGGACATGGCCTTGAATTCCGGCTGTTTTTCGATGTTTTCGAGATATTTCAGGCGTTCGACGCTCTTGCGCACGGTCAGGCTGTTAGTGAGCATGCCGCCCAGCCAGCGGTGGTTGACGTAATGTTGTTGGGTCGCTTCGGCGGCTTCACGGATGGCGTCCTGGGCCTGGCGCTTGCAACCGACAAACAGAACCCGCTTGCCCTTGCTCACGAGATCCGCGAGGAAAGCGGACGCTTTGTCGAGTTGCTGGACGGTTTTTTCCAGGTCGATGATGTAGATGCCGCCTTTGTCCTTCATGAGGAAGGGCTTCATACGCGGATTCCATTTTTTCGTTTGGTGGCCGTAGTGGACGCCGGCGTCCACCATTTCATTGATGAGTTCGTTGATCATGGGATATGCGGTTTCCCGCCTTGATTCAGGACGGGCGATTGATGAAGACCCGCCGCATGCATGTCCCCCCGGATCTTCGATGGTTGAAAAGCGGCGCAGGAAGGGACGCGGGAAATAGGGGACTTCCCCCGGCTTGGCAAGCGGAAAACTCACAAATCATTTTCCGCCACGGATCAGCCCTTGGCGGCTTCCGTGCGCAGGCACTTATAGATTTGATCCTTGAGGGCGGCACGCGTGAATTTCATCTTCTCGATTTCCACATCGGAAATGGGCAACTGCCGTTCCTCCAGCCGGCGGATCTCATCGTCAAGGTGGTCATGCTTGGCCACCAACGTGTCGAAGGATTTGTCGGTGGCTCTGAGGGAATCGAGCATGCGGCGATACTCGGGAAATTCGTGGCTGATGTCGTGGTGTTCTGAAAGCATGGTCGGGATGGGCTGCGGTTCGGGTGAGGGATGACGGAATCTGGGCCATTGCGCCCCGCACGCGCCAGCGGAAAAAATCGGACAATGGATTTTTTTCTGGCGTTCGTTGGACGACCATCCACAGTGCGCGCGACGGTCGTCCCACAGTGGGACTGCCTGAACAGTAACTCTTATTTTAATTTGAAGGAGATTTTGATCATGTTACGTTGCAAAAACATTCCCGCGTTGGTGGTTTTCCTGGCTTGTTCTTGGACCGTGCCGGCCCGGGCGGATGAGTTCCGCCGCTTGTCGGTGGACGATTACCGCGATAAGATGAAGGCCGCCTGGCTCGGCCAGATGATCGGCGTGGGCTGGGGGCAGCCCACCGAGTTCAAGGTCAAGGGCGAGATCATTCCGGAAGACCGCATGCCTCCGTGGAAACCGGAGATGGTCAATCAGCATGGCAATGACGACTGCTACGTCGAAATGACCTTCATGCGCACGCTGGAACAATACGGCTTCGACGTCCCGATCCGCCAGGCGGGCATCGACTTCGCCAACAGCGGCTACCGGCTGTGGCACGCCAACGTGGCCGGTCGCAACAATCTGCGCAAGGGCATCGCACCGCCCGACAGCGGCCACCCGCAATGCAACAAGTGTTCCGACGACATCGACTATCAGATCGAGGCCGACTTCTCCGGCATCATCGCGCCGGGGCTGCCGAACCTGGTCATCGAACTGGGCGACAAGTTCGGCCGCCTGATGAACTACGGCGACGGCGTGTACGCCGGTCAGTTTGTTGGCGGCATGTATGCCGAGGCGTTTTTTGAGTCCGACCCGGTCAAGCTGGTCGAGGCCGGGCTGAAGTGCATTCCGGCGGAAAGCCAATATGCCGAGATGGTGCGTGACCTGTTGAAGTGGTGCAAGGAGAACGACGACTGGCAGAAGACCTGGCAGTTGATCGAAGACAAGTATCACAAGGATCCCAAGTACACCCACGGCCTCTGCTCGAAACCCGGCGGCAAGGGAGGAATGAGCATCGACGCGAAACTCAACGGAGCCTACATCGTCATGGGCCTGCTCTACGGCAAGGGCGATCCGGATAAGACCGTGATCATTTCCTGCCGCTGCGGCCAGGACAGTGACTGCAATCCGTCGAATGCCGCCGGCGTGCTCTTCGCCGGCATGGGGACGTCGAAAATGCCCGCACGCTTCACCGAGAAACTCGACTCGGAGCGCAAGTTCGACTTTTCCGACTACGACTTGCCGAAGGTCTTGGAGGTGTCGGAGAAACTGGCCAGGGCCGCCGTGCTGCGCGCCGGCGGGAAAATCGAGAAGGATCCGCAGGGCAAGGAAGTTTTCCTTATTCCCAAACAGACGCCCAAACCCGGCAAAGCCGAACAGTGTTTGACCCCCGGCCCCGTGGCCAACAGCAAATTCACGGAAGAGGAAATGAAACAGATCGTCGCGCCGGTGAAGAAGTAGGCCGTGCCGTCGAGTCTTTCAATGCTTGCGAGAGGAACTCGGCGTGGAAGAAGCAATAGCCTGCCGCAAGAGCGACCGGGGGGAAAAGTCATGACCAGACAGATCCTGACAATCGCGATGCTTACTGCGACACTCTGCGCCGGTGCCGGTGGTGCCCCTGTCGATGCGCCCGCCCAGCGAACCCGCTTTCTGGTGCTGGATTCGCGCATCATCGAAACGGTGGAAAACGCAAAGCTGACGCTCGGCAAGGCGGTCAAGAGCCAGCACAACCCGTTGTTCAGCGAAGACAAGCCCTGGGAGCAACGCTTCGATAACCTCTATGCCAACGTGATCTACGACCAGCAGGAGAAACTCTACAAGTGTTGGTACAGTCCTTTCATCGTCGATAACTCGGCGCAGGGCATGACTCTCGAGCAGCGGAGCAAGACGCGCTATCTTCTGCCACGGGGCCGCGATATGGCCATCTGTTATGCCGTTTCCAAGGACGGCCTCAAGTGGGAGAAGCCGGAACTTGGACTCGTCGAGTTCGAGGGCTCCAAGCAGAACAACATCGTTTGGCGGGGACCGCACGGCGCGGGTGTGTTCAAGGATTTTCACGATCCCGACCCGGCGCGACGTTACAAGGCGTTCTTCCAGGGAGTCAAAGTCGCGTTTTCGGCCGACGGGATTCACTGGGGTGCGGCGATTTCCTGCCCGGATATCAAGGTGGCGGGCGATACCCACAACAACGCGCTGTGGGCACCGACCGCAGGCAAATACGTGGGAATTACCCGCACTTGGGGCGGGCAGAAGAAAGCGCGCCAAGTCGCCCGATCCGAAAGCGACGACTTCCTGAAATGGACGAAGGCCGAAGTCGTCTTGCAAGGACTGGAGCACAACCTTCAGATCTACTCCATGCCGGTCTTTTACCATGGCGGGGTATATCTCGGACTGGCGGCGATCCACGATCAAAAGGCGGATCGCGTCTGGACCGAACTGACGTGGAGTCCCGACACGGTGCAATGGAACCGCGTCTGCCCCGGCACACCGCTGATCGCCAATAGCGAGAAGGAGATGGCCTGCGACTGGGGCTGCGTGTATGCCGGTGCCTATCCGATCTTCCTTGAAGACCAAATCCGCATCTACTACGGCGGCTCGGATGGGCTGCATACTAGTTGGCGCAACGGCTTTCTCTGCCTTGCGACCCTGCGCCCGGACGGCTTCGCAGGTTACGAACCTATCGCACAGGACAAGCCGACAATGATCACCACCGCGCCGCTCGCTTGCGGCGCGGGGCTGCGGATTTCTGCGGATGTCGCGGAGAACGGATCCATCCAAGTGACGGTTCTCGATAACCAGAACAAGCCAGTGGCCGCAAGCGAACCGATAGCACACACGGTCACGGATGCCGAGGTGCGGTGGCAAGCAGGATTCACGCTCGCAACACTCAAAGGGCGCGAGATTCGTTTGCGCCTGGAACTGACCAACTCAAAGCTCTATTCGTTCGTTTTCACCGCGCCGGCCAACTAACGAACAGCCTGGGGTCACAGATCGTGGATTGCTGATTGTGGATGGTGGACCACATCGACTACGGCTGGATGGTGCGCATGCTTCCTTCCCCGGGTCGGTCACCCTTCCCGAGTTGGCTTCAGATGGTAGTTT
>JAPLUJ010000580.1 GCA_026397695.1 Verrucomicrobiota bacterium
ATAGCTCGCGCCGTGGCTACAATCGCCGCCCCGGTACACCCGGTACTTGCCCGATGAGCCCTGTGGATCGTTGACGGCGGCGGTGGGATAACCCCCAAACCAGTCCGCACACCATTCCCACACGTTGCCATGCATGTCATACAAACCCCACGCGTTCGGCTTCTTTGCGCCGACCGGATGGGTCGTGTTGCTGGCGTTGCCACGATACCATGCGTATTCAGCCAGAGAGCCTTCGCCCTCGCCGTAACAATAATCCTCGTTAGATCCGGCACGGCAGGCGTATTCCCACTCGGCTTCCGTCGGCAACCGGAACGTCCGGCCCGGCACTTTCTCCATCAACTTCGCCACGAAGTTCTGGCAATCGGTCCAGCTCACCCCATCGACAGGATTCTTCGCGCCCTTGAAGATGCTGGGATTGCCGCCCATGACTTTTTCCCATTGTTCCTGTGTGACCTCGTATTTGGCGAGGTAAAACGGCTTGGTGATCGTGACCATGTGGGCGGGTTTCTCGTCCCATTCGGGGCTTTTGTCCGATCCCATCGTGAACGAGCCGGGGGCAATCAGCACGAAGTCCAGCGTCATGCCGCCGCCGAGATCAATGGATAGATTTTCCCGCGTCGGTTGCATGGCAGGCGGATTCCCGGGCACCTTGGCATTGGCGCTTTGGGCCTGGGACAGCGGGGCGGCGGCGAGTGCCAGCGCGGCGAGCGGGGTGAGGAAACGGATGGGTGTCAGCATGGGGAAGGTTGGCCGATGGTTCATCCGGCCGGTCGGTGTCCTGACTTGTTCATTGCATGGAAAGTGAATCATCACCCTTTGATTTCCATCAGCATCTGCGGGTTGTTAGGGAATTTCCTGAGGAAGAACAACAGGCGTTCCATGGCCTCTACCGGGCGGTGGCCGGCGAGGCCGCGGCGGATCAGGTGGATCTTGTGGAGCATGTGGTCAGGGATGAGGATCTCCTCGCGGCGGGTGCCGGATTTGAAGATATCCACGGCCGGATAGATATAGTTTTCCGCGATCTTGCGGTCGAGCACGAGTTCCATGTTGCCGGTGCCCTTGAACTCCATGAGTCGAGCACGAGTTCCATGTTGCCGGTGCCCTTGAACTCCATGAAGATCGCCTCGTCGGCGCGCGAGTTCGTCTGGATGAGGGCGGTGGCGAGAATGGTGAGGGATCCTCCGCCGCGGGTGTTGCGGGCGGCGGCGAAGAGCCGGCGCGGGACTTCCAGCGCACCGACGGTGATGCCGCCGGAACCGGTACCGCGCCCGCGGTTGTTCATGGTGTTGTTATAGGCGCGGGCGAGCCGCGTGATCGAATCCATGACCATGAACACATCCTTGCCGGACTCGACGAGACGCTTGGCACGCTCGATGGCGAGCTCCGCGATGCGGCAGTGGTTGCGCGGCTGTTCGTCGTTAGAGCTGGCAAAAATCTCGGTGCCGGCAAGTGCCCGGCGGAATTCGGTGACCTCCTCCGGGCGCTCGTCGACGAGCAGCACCATCAAGTGGATGGTGTCTTCGTATTTCTCGCGGATCGCCTCCGCCATGTGCAGCAGCAACGTGGTTTTGCCCGAGCGCGGAGGAGACACAATGAGCCCGCGCTGACCGCGGCCGACGGGGGCCATGATGTCCAGCACACGGGTGGTGAAACGCTCCGGTGTGGTTTCGAAACTGATGCGCCGGGCCGGATTGATCGCCTTGAGTTCGTCGAAGTGCGGGAGCTTGGAAGCTTCCTCTGGCGGCATGTCATTGATCGTGGTGAGTTCGACGAGCTGTGGTCCGCGCGGGCCATCCTGATAGAGTCCGTGGAGCCACTGGCCGGTACGCAGGTTGTGGCGCCGGATCAATTCGGGGGTGACGAAGATATCATCGCGCAGTTGCTCGAAGTTTTTTCCGGGCAGGCGGAGGAATCCGAAGCCCTTGGGCACGAGTTCGAGCATGCCATCGGTCGCGATTTTCGGGCCGGGGACCGGGATGGGACGGCGTTCGTTGGGATCACCGCCCGGGATGTCGCCGCCTTCGGCACGCGGTGGATCGGGGTATTTGCCTGGGGGCTGGTACTTGCCTTGGGATTGGCGGTCGTTGCGGTCGTTGCGGTTCTTGCGTTTGTCGCGCCGGCGTTTGCTACGGCTTTCACGCCCCTGATGGTCGCGGTTTTGGGAATTCTGAGTCTGCTGACCTTGGACTTGGCGTTCGGCGGGTTGAGGATGCCGTGGCGGGTGCATGGCTGGAGGACCCTGGTGGTCCAATGCGGCAGGCTCGGATTGCGGCAGCTCGCTATGGGGTGGAGGTTCGCGGGAAACGACTGGGCCGCCACCCGGGACGCGGCCGAACCGCTGCGGTTTCCCGGGGCTTGCGGGTTCCGTTGCGGCAGGTTCGTTAGGCACGGGTGCCGACCCTGCCGTGGAATCCACAACGGGTTTTTTTGCCCGCGAGAGCCTCTTTTTCGGTGTGGATTCATCCCGCGGATCGGGCATGGATGGTTCCGGTGCCGCGACCTCTTGAGCGGCGGTTTTCCTGGCCACGACTTTTTTGGCGGCGACCTTTGCGACCACGGTTTTGTTAGGCGTGCTTGGCACTGCGATTATTTTCGGTGCCCGTTTGCGGGCGGGCGGGCGGGTGCCTTGGCTGTCCGCCGGGATCTCCGGCTGGCTGTCCTCGTGGGTGTTTTGGGTCATCTGGGATCAGGTGAAAGTGGGATGCGCATGGCGCACCAAGCGCTTCATGCATCAAGTAGATCGAGAATTTCGTCCGCGACTTCGAAGTTGGTGAAAACATTCACCGTGTCAGGA
>JAPLUJ010000021.1 GCA_026397695.1 Verrucomicrobiota bacterium
CGAAGCCCATACGCGTTTCGGTTTGCTGCTGGTGCAGCAGCACCAGTTGGAAGAAGGGTTGCAGCACCTTAAGACCGCGCTGGAAATCGGCCCGGAATCCGCCGATGCCCACATGAATCTGGCCGGTGTGCTGGCCGACACGGGTCAGCTTGAGGAAGCGATGGCGCACTGCGAGCAGGCGCTGCGCTTGGATCCGAAATGTGCCGACGCCCACTACAGTCTTGGGTTTGCCCTTGCCAACCGCGGCAAGATGGACGAAGCGCTGGCCCATTACCAGAAAGCGGTGGAGTTCAAGCCCGACTCCGCCGAAGCCCACAACGCCCTCGCCATTACCTTGGCCGAACGCAACCGGCTGGACGAAGCCATCGCCCATGAGGAGAAGGCATTGGAACTCAAACCTGACTTCACGGAGGCCCATCATAACATCGGCCCCATGCTTCTTCAGAAGGGACGGGCGGATGAGGCCATCGTTCATTATCAGAATGCCTTGAAACTCAAGCCCGACTTCGCGGAAGCCCACTTCAGCCTTGGTGTCGCGCTTGCTGATAGGGGACGGGTGGACGAGGCGATCCGGGGTGTCCGCACCTCCGTCCGAGGCAGAGGCTGTTAGCTCAGCGTCCGGCCAGGTCGGACGCACGACGCAGCGTTTTCGCGGATGGCGTGGATGGCTGCTGCGACTGGGGCTTTGCGTGCTGTCCCCGGCATTGTTCTTCGGGCTGCTGGAGGCCGGATTGCGCCTGGGCGGCTATGGTTATCCCACGGGATTTTTCCTCGGGCCGGATGCCCACGGCGCCTACACCACGAACCCCCGCTTCGGCTGGCGTTTCTTCCCCCGCACGCTCGCCCAAGACCCGCATCCATGCACGCTTGCCGCCAAGCCCGATGGATCGATCCGGATCTTCGTCCTCGGAAGCTCGGCCGCCATGGGCACGCCCGACCCGGCGTTCAACTTTGGCCGTATCCTCGCCGCCATGCTCCGTGAGCAATATCCGGGTGTCCGCTTCGAGATCGTCAATGCGGCGATGACAGCGATCAACTCGCATGCGGTCGTGGAAATCGCCCGTGATTGCGCGGCACGCCAGCCTGACCTTTTTGTGGTTTACACGGGAAACAACGAGGTGATCGGACCCTTCGGTCCGGAAACCGTTTTCCAGCATTGGCGGATCATCCGGGCAAGTCTTTGGGTCAAATCAACGCGTGTCGGGCAATTGCTCGGCAATACCCTCGCTCGCTTCCGCCGCCAGCAAGATGCTCCGCGTTATTGGCGCGGCATGGAGACGTTCCTGAACAACCCCCCCCGCCTCAAGGCGGTCGATGACAACTATCGGCGTAATCTAACGGACATCTGCGACACCGCCCGCCGCGCGGGCATCGAAGTCGTCCTTTCCACGGTGGCCGTGAATCTCCGCGACTGTCCGCCATTGGCCTCAGTGCATCGCTCCGGGCTGACACCCGACGCTTTGGCAAAGTGGGAATCGCTCTACAAGGCGGGCGTTGAGTTAGAAGCGGGCAATCACATAACTGAGGCGCTCGACCGGTATGAGGCGGCGGCGATGATCGACGAGCGCTTTGCCGAACTGCAGTTTCGCATCGCCCGGTGCCTGATGAAGACCGGGCGATCCGCAGAGGCACGGGAGCGTTTCGAATTGGCCCGCGATCTGGACGTGTTGCGATTCCGCGCCGACTCCCGCATCAACGCCTTGGTCCGTGAGGTGGCTAACGAAAAACAGGCTGCCGGCGTGCGTTTTGTCGATACCGACCAGCAGTTGGCCCAAAGCGATCCCGGGTCCCATGGCATCCCGGGTGGCGGGCTCTTTTATGAACACGTCCATCTGACCTTCGATGGAAACTATGCTCTGGCACGCGCCGTTTTCGACCATGTCTGTGAATCCCTGCCGCAACTGTCATCTAGCAAAAAACATGGAGCCATGCCATCGCGGCAACGCTGTGCGGAGCTGTTAGCCCTCACGCCGTGGGACGAGCACCAGTTGCTCGCATCTAT
>JAPLUJ010000281.1 GCA_026397695.1 Verrucomicrobiota bacterium
GATCTTGCGGGACTGGCAGATTTCTTTGCCGGGCCATTGACAACCCCCCGCCACGGTGAAACCCCCCTCTTTTCGTTCCTCTGTCACCCTCTTCTCTTCCTCTTCAATCAATAATCAAAAATCTTCTCTTCCCTTCGCGTCCTTCGCGGTTAGAAAATCTTCTCTTCCTCTTTCAAGACGGCGCGCCCGGCGGTCGCGCCCTACCTTCTTCAACAAAAAACCATTCCTTCTCTTCCTTGGCGTCCTCCGCGCCTTGGCGTTTCAAAATCTCCTCTTCAATCCCCAATCCCCGATCTACGATCTTCGATCTCTTCTTCCTCTTCTCTTCCTCTTTTCTTCACCAATGACTAATGACCAATGACCAATGACTTCTTCTCTTCCTTGGCGTTCTTAGCGCCTTCGCGGTTCAAATTCTCTTCTCTTCCACTGACAAGTCGGCGCGCCCGGCGGTCACGCCCTACCTTCTTCCAACAAAAAAATCTCTTCCTTGGCGTCCTTGGCGTCTTGGGTCTTGTTGTCTTGGGTCTGAGGCGAAGCCTCGCTAGGAGACGGCCTGATGCAGGATGCGCCGGCCACTGGGTTACGGTACCAGACCTGCTTCGCGAAACGAATAGTAGGCGGTTCTGCCGGGTGAGGGTTTGCCGATGATGACATGGTCGAGGAAGCGTACCTGCATCAGAGCCGCGGCTTCGACGAGCCGGCGCGTCACCATTTCATCGGCCCGGCTAGGGCTCGGATCGCCCGAGGGATGGTTATGGATCAGGATGAATCCGTGAGCGCCGCGGGTGATCACCGGGCGGAGGATTTCACGCGGATGGGCGTTGGATTCGCTCACCGTGCCCACCGAAACGACGGTGGTGCCGATATGGCGCAGGCGGGTGTCCACCACTGCGACCACCACTTGCTCTTGGGCGAGATGCCGGAGTTGCGGCGCGAAAAACTCATGGATGCGTTCCGGGCTGTCCAGCGGCGTGTCGCGGAGTTGTTCGCGGGCGACACGGGTACCAAGTTCGAAGGCGGCCGCCAATTTCGAGGCCTTAGCCAGTCCCAGGCCGTGTTCTTTGGCCAGTTCGGAAACCGGCAGGCCGCCCAAGGCCCCCATCGATCCGTATTTTGCCAGCAGATCCCGCCCGATGTCGATCGCGCTCCGGCACTTCGTCCCGGATGAGATGAACAGTGCCATCAATTCGGCGTCGTTCAGCGCCGCGGGTCCGAGTTGCGCGAGCTTTTCACGTGGACGCTCACTGTGCGGCAGATCCTGAATCCGTGTTCCTGTTAGATCTACCACGGATACGGATGATACGGGGCAATCCAACTTGAAGGTTTTCGCGGACATCCAAACAGACTGAAGATGCGCCCTCGAATTGCAAGGATTTCCAACGGTTCCTGACAATCCCGCCTTGAAATGCTGGCCATGCGGGGCAGGTCCCACATTTCAAGCACTTCCCGGATTCCGCGATTTCATGCCCCGTGATTGCGCGATCCGCAATTATTTGTTCGCGACCTGGCGCGCGGTGGCGCGGCGTTGCGGCTATGTGGAATATGAAGCGCCGGTGCTTGAGGACACCGGACTGTATCTGAAAAAATCCGGCGGAGAACTTTCCACGCAGCTGTTCCGGTTTGAGGACCAGGGCGGGCGCGACGTGACGCTGCGCCCGGAGGTGACCGCCTCGCTCGCCCGCCTCGTTGCCGAACATCAGCGGAATTTTCCCAAGCCGCTCAAGTGGTTTGAAATCGGCCAGTGCTTCCGTTATGAAAAACCGCAGAAGGGCAGAGGACGCGAGTTCCATCAGTTCAACGTGGATATCCTCGGCGAAGCCGGCCCGGCCGCCGATGCGGAACTCATCGCGCTGGCCATCGAAACGATGCTCGCCTTCGGTTTTGTTGCGGGGGATTTCGTGATTCGTGTCTCAGACCGCAACGCGTGGATCGACTTCGCCAAACACCATGGCGTGGCGGAGACGGCCATCCCCGAGTTCCTCGGCATCATCGATAAGATTGATCGCGAGCAACCCGCCGCGCTCGCGGCCAAACTCGCCGTGTTCGCCCTCACTACCCAACAAATCCGCGCCTTCATCGCCGATCCGGCGAATGCCTCGAACGCATATCTGGCAATCCGCGATGATCTAACATCCAGAGGCCTCGGCGGGTTCGTCGAACTCGACCTCTCGATTGTGCGCGGACTGGCCTACTACACGGGGGTGGTTTTCGAAGTGTTCGACGCGAAAAAGTCGATGCGTGCGGTGGCTGGGGGGGGGCGTTATGACACGCTGGTGGCGACGATTTCGGATGGTGCCGCGGATCTCCCGGCCACCGGCTTTGCGATGGGTGACCATGTGATCCGCAACCTCATCGAGGAAACGACCCATGCCGCAATGCAAATGGAAGTCTGGCTCCAGCGCAATGCCGCCGCGTGCGATGTCTATGTCGTAGTAGCGGATGAAACGATGCGTGCCGCAGCGCTCAAACTCGTCACCGAGCTGCGCCGCGCGGGCATCTCCACCGACTTTTCGCTCACCCCGGCGAAGGTGGCCAAACAATTCCAGAACGCCGGACGGTCCGGCGCGCGCTTCGCATTGGTGGTCGGAGCCGAGTATCCCCAACTCAAACTCAAGGTGCTCTCCAGCCGCGCCGAGGAATCCCTCGACGCAACATCCGCCGTCACCTGGCTCGCCGAGCGCCTCCAACAACCCGACGGACCGTTGCTCGCGTGACCTAGCTAATTCTGAATCAGACTCTTCTCATTAACGTCCATCTGTGTCCATCTGCGGTTGAAAAAAATCTTTATTTACTCTCCCATGCGCACCCATCACTGCAACGAACTCCGCGAGTCCCACCTCGGCCAAACCATCACGCTCATCGGCTGGGTGAACTCCGCCCGCGACCACGGCGGGCTTATTTTTGCCGATCTGCGGGACATGCGTATCGAGGGAACCCTCAATGACAACCTGCCGACCGGCGCGATCGAGATTGTTGTTAGAGAGTTGCGCATCGTCAACAAGGCGGATGTGCTGCCGTTCCAGCTCGACAAGGAGCTTTCCAACGAAGACCTGCGGATGAAATACCGCTATCTCGATCTGCGCCGTGCCCGCATGAGCAAGAACATCCGCCAGCGCAGCATTATCACCGCCGCCGCCCGCCGCTACCTCGACGCGTCCGGATTTTTTGAAATCGAAACGCCGATCCTCTCCAACCCCACACCCGAAGGCGCGCGCGATTTCCTCGTGCCATCCCGCCTCAATCCCGGCCGCTTTTACGCGTTGCCCCAGGCTCCGCAGCAATACAAGCAGCTCATGATGGTGGCCGGCCTGGAGAAATACTATCAGATCGCCCGGTGCTTCCGCGATGAAGACCTGCGTGCCGACCGCCAACCGGAATTCACGCAAATCGACATCGAGGCCAGCTTCATCGGACAGGATGACATCATGACGCTCGTCGAGGGTCTGTTAGGCACGATGTTTCAAGCCGGTCTCGGCGTGGAAATTCCGGCATCCTTTCCGCGCATGACCTACAACGACGCGATGGACATCTACGGATCGGACAAGCCGGACACGCGTTATGACATGCGGATCATCGATCTCGCCGACGTCTTTGCGGCCACCGGGTTCAAGATTTTCCGCGCGACCCTCGACGGTGGCGGTGTGGTGCGTGCGATCAACGCCAAGGGTTTCGCCGGTATCACCACCGGCCAGATGAACCGCCTCAACGAGATCGCCATCCAGGCCGGCCTGCCCGTCTAAACCCTCGCCTTCGTCAAGTGCGAGGATGGCGAATTCAAGAGCCCGCTGTGGAAATTTTTCACCGACGCGGAAAAGGACACGCTCGTGGCCAAGCTCGGCATGGCCGAAGGCGACATGGTGTTTTTCGCCGCCGGATCGCGCGACACCGTGGCGACCATCCTCGGCCGTGTCCGCACCGAGTGTGCGGTGATGA
>JAPLUJ010000236.1 GCA_026397695.1 Verrucomicrobiota bacterium
CATACTGGTCGGGATACACGATGTACGGGACGGGATCGCTTTCGGCGTTTTCCGGGTGATCCAAAGCTTCCTCGTTGAAGTAGCGTTCATCGAGGTGACGGATCGTCTCGTTGCGGTGTGGACGGTGTTTTTTGAGCAGGCGCGTCTTGTGCTTGCGCATACGGCGGGCGATTTTCTCGATCGTTTCATCGAGCGCGATATACATGTCCTTGCCTTCGGTGTGGGCTTCGATGGTGATGTGATTGGCGCAATAAAGAATGATTTCGGCGACATGCCGGTTTTTCTGGACGTCGAGAATGGCTTTGGCTTCGATGATTCGTGGGTAATCGAGGTGAAGGCTCTCGATTTTCCGGTGGGCATGTTCACGGAGTGCATCGGTCACTTGCTCGTGCCGGACCGTGACGGTGATCGGCAGATTGACGTTGGTGGTTTGCATGGTTTTGTGGTTTGGTTTGGGTCAATGGATGGCAGGTTCATCTGCCTTGGTATGATCTGACAAGTCGGCAATCCATGATGGACGAGGATCGGGGGAAACGCCATCTTGTTCTGCAAAAATGTCCCGGTTTTTTCAATTTTGGGTCGGCCCATGTCGCGCATCCCGTCCTGCTGGGGTCGGGCGTGGGATGGAGGCTCTATTTTGGTTGGGTCAGTTCTTCGAAAGTCGGGATTCCGGTGTTTGGAGTTGGTTTTTTCGTGGTTTCGGCGGCTGCAAAAAGATCTTTGAAGTTGTCCGTGGGTGCGGCGGTGGTGCCGCCGATTTTCAAGGTGAGCCAGCGGAAACCTTCCAGCGGCGGGCCGAACATCGAGTCGACAAGGCGGCTTCTGGCGGAATGGAATGCGGCTTCCGCGATGCCGATCTTGAGATTTCCAGAGAGTTTCAAGTCAGGAGCCATGATCACCGTGCCCTGCATGGCCATGCGTCCCGGTTGTTCGAAACTGATATCGCTGAGGGTGGCGTTTCCGCCCATGCGGCGCAGCACCCCGCTGACGTCGCCTGCAAACACGGGACGTTCGAACCAATCATCACCAAAAGTCTGGGAGAGTCCGAAAAGGAACGGAAACCCTTTGATTTCGAAGGGGGAAACGAGAGAGTTGCGAAACGAGATGGTGAGCAATGCGCCGGGATCCGCCGCCGGGGTGAACGAAAGGTAATGGGGCTTGGTGTCTGATCGTGAATCGATTCTTCCTGCGAAAAGGTGCACGGCAAGGATCGAGACGCGGTCGGTGGCGTAGGGATAAACCGTTCCGGCGAGTTCTAACACGCCCCGGTTGTCGGTTTCATGCAGGAGGTGCATGCCGACAATATCCACCTCGGTGCCGCGGAACTCAATGTGCGAGCGGTCCATCCGCAGTTTCGGCCAACCGTTGATGGTGATGTCACCGCAGTGAAAAAGCAACTGAGGGCGACCGTTCATACCATACGGATTGAAGGAGCATTCCGCATTGGCCATGCGGATGAAGGGTGCTGCGGGATCACCGAGCAACACATGCGCCTTCGGGATGGCATAATTATTGTAGCGGATGGGCAGGGGGGGGGGATCGATGGCGGGAATGTTGCGCGCGGGTTGGTCCGCTTGCGGGATCCGCAGGATCAGGGTGCCCTCGGATGCAGTCATTTCTTCCCCATGCAGCGGTTTGCCCAAAAAACTGGTGAGTGAAATATCAGCCCGAATGTTGCCCAGAGTGAGGCTGCGGAGAACGTTGCCTGCCGGCCAAGAGAGCGCCAGTCGTCCGGCATTCACGCTGGTCGGGTTGATGCGGATCTGCTCCGTCTCAACGGTTGCGCCGCTGTTCCAGGCGATTTCACGCAGCAGTTTCTCACGGAACGGCGCGCTGTTGGCGACGACGACGGCGATGCCCGCACTGCCTGCGGCTAACAGAATAAGGATCAGCACCACGGAAATCTGCAGCATGCGGATACGCCGCACGCGCCGGAGCGTCTCCTTGTGGGGTTGCTGGGACCGGCGTTTGCGCCTGCGCACCCGTATCGCCTGGCTGCCATCCGCACGGATGACGAGTTCGCCCGCATCGACCGGTTCTTCCGGCGGAAGGCTTTGCAGGCGTTCCATCATTTCGTCGATGGAATATTTTTCCGGCTCACTGGGGGCAGGCATGTGAGGGGGATTTCAAGGAATGGCGAGGTCAGGAAAAGATCAACGATCCCGATAGGGACGTCCGGTGGGATCAAGGAGTTCGACGTGGACCAGGAAGATGATGGCGGTGGTGACCGGTTGTTTGGCAAGCGTCCCAGCACCGGGATGTTGCCGATAATCGGCACCTTGTCTTGCACGTTCTGAATGCGTTCGGACATCAATCCGCCGAGGGCAATCGTCGATCCGTCGGTCACCGATAATTGGGTTGACAGTCTCTGCACGCTGAAAATCGGCATGAGGATCGTGTTCTGGGTGAGTTCCTCGGTTCGCGAGCCACCCAATGGGCTGGTGACGATCGAATTGATCGGGCTGCCGTAGTTGACGAAGCCGTCGAAGTCGCTGAGCGACGGGTTTAGGGTGATATCGACAAAGCGCTTGTTGGCGTCCGCCACGGGCAGCACTTCAAGGGTGATTCCCACATTCTTGGTTTCAAATGCTGTCGGAGAGGAGGGCGTGATCGGAAAGCCTCCACCCGTGCGCAAACCCACCGACTGGGGTATCTGCGGGGGTTCATATTCGGTCGGATAGATGAACTCACGGATGATTTCGATTTTGGATGACTGGCCGCTGCGCGTGACGGTGGAAGGCTGGGCCATGATATCGACACCCTTTTTCTGGTCCAGACCGCGCATCACCATTTGCACCTGGCTGTCCGAGAACAGGCCGGTCACCGCCAGGATGCCGGGTGCCACGGAGCTGCGCTGGACGTCGCGATACGGGTTGTTGATCATTTCGTCGAGGCTGCTAGAATTGGTGGCGTGTGAGCCGGAACGAAGTCCGTTAGTGACTACTCCAGAGTTGACCGGGACGGCCGGAATGGTGGGGACGCCGGAGATGGGAGTGCCATCCACCGGGCTGATGAAATCGGCACCGGTGCGCCCCGTCGTATTGCCCACCGTGCCACCGCTGGCGAACATCGAGTTGGCACCATTCACAGCAAAGGGGCTGACGAGCCAATCGAAACCGAGTTCCTTCAAGTTCGTCTGTTGCGTTTTGATCATGGTCACCCGGACGGACACCAACACGGGTTCCGTCTTGGTCATCGCTTCGACGGCCTGCGAGATGAAATCCTGGTTGGTTGCCGTGTTGACGACGCGCAGGATGTTGGTGGAGGCACTGTAAGTCGCGCTGGCCCCCTCTGGAAACAAAACCCCCTGTTGGGTGAGGGCTTCCTGGGCGCTGAGGCGTTTGGTGAGCAATCCTTCTTTGGCCGTACTTGTGGCAAAGGGATCGGCGCTGGCCTCGGGGGTTTTCGCCCCGCTGCTCAAGCTGGTGATGAAATCCGGCGGCACACGATAACTGCGCGTCATCAACTCGTCCGAAGTAAATCCCGCCGGGGCAATGATGACGGAGAATTCATCCGTGGTGAACGAGGTCAGGGCGCGGATGCGTTTGGCGATTTCAGAATCCGGTTGGCCGAGGTTGACGGTGAAATTCACGTATTCGGAGTCGGTCCCGCCCAGATCCACTGTTCGCGTGGTTGATCGGAGATAATCGACGGCTTCCTCGAGGGAAATTTGATCGAAGGCGACTTTCGGGATGATGATGCGATCCAGCTTGGCAGCGACGGTGACCTTGCCGGTATCGGCGGCGGCAGCACCGGGATCAGCCGGGCCGGCACCGAGTTCCGGTGCGGGCACCTGGAGTTCCCATGCGGCGCCCACTTGGCTGAGCATTTCCGCACGGGTGTGGTCGTAGGCGGCTTTATGATAGTTGCTCTTCGTGGCAGCCACTTTTTCCATGCCGCGGCGGGCTGCGGTGTTAGAAGGATCGATACGCAGTACCTCTTCGTAATGCGTCCTGGCTTCATCGAACTTGCCGAGATCATAGGCGCCGCCGGCGGTGTAAAGCAGGCGGCGCACGGCATCGACGTTTTTGGCATGGCCTGCTGTTAGAGCTGGATTGGTGCGGATCGGGTCATCGAGTTGGGCGCGCAACGCGAGAGCTTGCGCATCGTTGGGAGCCACGTCATCACGCAGCACCTTGTCCACGGCGGCCTTGGCACCTGCGACATCGCCGTTTCTGGAAAGCACGCGGGCATGTTCGATCGATGCCTGAACGTAGCGCTGGGTGGCCGCCGCGCGGAGTTCGGCCGATATGCGGGCGTCTGGCAGCAGGTCGCGGGCACCCGCGTAGGCTTCGAGCGCCTCGGCATAACGTCCTGCCTGATAGACCTCGTCGCCTTTGCGGAGCAGTTCGCGGGCCTCTTCGATGGCGGTGTTGCGGCGGGATCGTTCGCGCTCGGCAACGGCGGTGCCTGCAATCGGCTCACTCGCCGTCAACGGAACCACCACACAAGCCGCTGCCAGCAATATGGCCCGACCGCAGCTTGTGAAAATGGAATGGAATGTCGCCATGCGAATGCGTGCACCGATGTATAGGGGACTTGGGCGTCAAGCGTAAGCGCAAAATCCAATTATTTCATTTTTTCGAAATCCATGGGCTGCGGGAGGAATTTCAAAGCGCCATTTGTGCGGCACGCGCGTCCATTTCGATTTGCAGGCGCAGGGTGTCGAGCGAGGGAAACTTCATTTCGTGGCGCAGGAATTTCACAAACCGGACGTCGATATTCCGGCCATAGAGATCACCGGAAAACCCGAATAAATGGACTTCGAGCAGGCGGGTTTTGCCGTCGATTGTCGGGCGTACTCCCAGATTTGCCACGCCATCCCAGAGGTGCCCGTCAGCGTCGGTGACGCGCACCGCCCACACGCCGTCGGGCGGCAACTGGAGATCACCGGTGGCCACGTTTGCGGTCGGGAAACCCAGCGTCCGGCCGAGTTGATCCCCATGGAGGATGGTGCCGCTCACCGAGTAGGGTCTGCCGAGCATGCGTGCCGCAGCATCGAGGTTGCCGTCGCGGATGGCCTGGCGGATACGGGTGCTGCTGATCCGCTCGCCCTCGAACATCACGGGTGGCAGCGCTTCGAGGCAAAAGCCGTGCTTGGCCGCTGCGCCCTTGAGAAACGGCACGTCGCCGCCGCGGTTGTGGCCGAAGCGCCAGTCCTCACCCACCGTGAGCGTGCGGACCTGTGCCGCCGTCAGACGTTCGATGAATTCCGCGGCCTCCATTGCCGCGAGCGCTGCGTCGAAACGCAACGGAATCCACAGCCGGATGCCGAGGTCGTTTGCAATCCGCGCCTTGTGATCCAGCGTTTCTAACAGCGAGGCCGGCGCTTTGTCAGGCGCGATCACCCGGATCGGATGCGGATCAAAGGTGAGTAATCCCGCCAGCCCGCCTGCGCGCGCCGCTGCCTGCACCGCTCGCTCTATCACCGCCTGATGGCCGGCATGCACGCCGTCGAAAACGCCCATCGCCAGATGCAGCGGTTGGCCGAGCGCGGCGAGTTCATCAAGACGGTTGCGAATCAGCACGCCGCT
>JAPLUJ010000583.1 GCA_026397695.1 Verrucomicrobiota bacterium
CCAGCGGTAATCCTGCTGCCGCTCAGCGTCGGCTAGATTCGTTGGTTGGCATTCCATTATTGGAGATTACGACAGAGTGTGAGGCGATAGCCAGCGCCATTCTTTCATCGGGATTGATACCTGCGAAGGCGGATCGCGACGCGCTTCACATCGCCGTGGCGACGTTTCACCAGATGGATTTGCTTTTGACATGGAACATCCGCCACATTGCGAACGCTCATGTCCGCGAAGGTATGCGCCTGCATATTGATTCGCTGGGTTATACTCTTCCCACAATCTGCTCCCCGGAGGAACTATTATCACCACCATGAATACATCATCCACACAAGACATTCTCACCGAAGTGTGGGAAGCCAAAGACAGGCTTTCCTCATCCTTCGGCCACGACTTGAAGGCTACATGTGGCGCCCTATACGCCGAGCAACAAAGGCACCCGCGCGACTTCGTGAACCTTGGCACCGCACCACGGCAGAACAAGCCACTGCTGCCGACAGGCAAAGTCTCCACAGTTTCACCCCCCAAGCAATTCTCTCGCCCTGCGGCAGAGTAGAGACGTTCAAAAAAATTCCGACTGGGAGTCTGGCCAGAATGAAGTAAGATTCACCTATGAGCGCATTCACACAGATCTGAGAATCCGTCGTAAGTTTCTCTAAGCCAGAGAGGGCAGAGTTGGCGGTTTTGCTTCTTGGAAGCCTTGAAGACACCCACTATTGGGTTGATGATGATGAGGTGGCGATCCGGTCTGCCGAATGGGACTCCGGCGAGGTGGTTGGCGTTTCCAAGGAAGAATTCAGGAAGCTTTGCGGGAGGTAGGTGGCACGATGAAGCCATTGTGATTCGACACCATCACCGCAATCCACGATATGGACTCCGACGGCAATAATCTCAAGCACAACCTGCCGGGTGACGAATTCACCGGTTTTTCACCGTCACTTCATCAGGCGGGCGCGCCAACCTGCGATGGTCGGCGCGCCATGAAAGAAAACATTGTGATTCCTATCAATATCGTGCGAGTGAAAGTATGGGTCCGGAGGGCGTTGGAGGCGGCTGGCTGGCTGATATGCCTGGGCCTGCTGGCGATGAGCGCTGCGGTGGCTGCCTGCGGTGCGCTGGTCTGGCTGGTGTCGGGCAGCGGAGCGGTTCTCGCGGCCGGACTTGGTTGCGGGGTGCTGTTGGGACTGGCCGGGATCTGGCAATTGCTGGGTCGGCTTGATCTGGCAGTCAAGCGTCTGCGGAGTGAAGCGGCAGGCGCGGGTTCCTGATTATTATGGGCCGGCCGTTCCCAAGCACGCTGACGCGCATTTCGCGTTCCGAACGGCGCATTTCGCGTTCCAAACGGAAGAGGAGGTGAGAAAGATGCACTAACAACGACGTCACATTACCGGCGGGATGTTCGCTGCTCTACCGGACCGGTGGGGCATGGGAGATTCCTGAATTTCAAGATTCCCTAGTCGTTGGGCTTCTGATACAAGCCCAATGACATGGCCAAGGGTTACGAACTTCACCAAGCACGCATGATGGCCCTGCAAGGCATGGGCAAGGATCTCGTGCGGCGTGCGAAATCCAGGTGCGAACTCACCGGAGTCGCCGGGGTTGCGCTGCGTCCTTACGAAGTGCCGCCCGTGGGGGCGGATCCGGATATCGACCACACCTTGCTGATCTCCGATGAGTGCCATGTGATGTTGGAGCATCCGGAGCGCTTGGGCGGCCGGGCTTGGCAATGCTTGGCCGAGGCGGTGTGGAGCGAAATGCCAGCCGTGCAGGTGGTCGCGTGGAGGATGCTCAACGAACTCGCCAACCGTGAAGACTGGGCGCGCGAGGTGCTGGATGAGATTTTTCTCGACCCCGAAGTGGAGGCATGGGCGAAGGCCGCGCAACTCTGATGCCGTCCCGTTTTCACCCGCAACTTCTAACGAGGAATGAGGTTGAATCACGCATGTTGAGCGCTCATATCGCCACAACACCTATTATTTTCTACTAAAGATGGAGGATCCGTTCACGCCAGCCCAAGCCGATGAGAGTTCTCTGGATTTCACGCTGATGGCACGCATCGCGGCGGGCGACCACGAGGCGTTCCGGCAACTCGTTGAACGCCACCAGAACGCGGTGATCGGCACCGTCGCCAAAATGCTGGGAAATCCGAGTGACGCGGAAGATATCGCCCAGCAGGTATTTCTCCGCATCTGGCGCAACGCCAAACGCTACCACCCGGACGCGAAATTCACCACATACATCTTCACCATCACGCGTCACCTCGTGTTCAACGAAACGCGCCGCCGCAGCCGGAAAAAGGAGGTTTCCTCTGACGCGTACGAGGACCATTCCAAGTACCTGCTCGAAGACAGTCCTGACCGCCAACCGGACGCCGAGATGTTGCAGGCCGAACTCCTACAGGCGGTCGATGCCGCCATCGCCTCGTTGCCCGAGGTCCAGCGCATGGCTGTGGTGCTGCGACGTTACGAGCAACTTTCCTACGAGGAAATCGCCAAGGTGCTGCAGCTCACCGTGTCCGCCGTCAAAAGCCTGTTGTTCAGAGCCCGCGCAACCCTGCGTGATCGGATGCGCGGGTATTTGGATGATTGAAAGCCTGAGACATCCTGAACCCTGCCGGGTTTTAACGATTGTTAGGGAAATCAGGTGAGACCAATTGGCACCGGGCAGGATGCCCGGGCCACGGTGGCGCGGGCATCCTGCCCGCCGCCTCTCATTCACCAGGTCTCATGCCTTTTACTCCGAGATCAGGATGTCTGATCCTGCATCTCTTCCTGCGCCGCTTTCCGACACTCCTCGACGAAAAAGTTGCAGGCCTCACGGCAGAGTAGGGGAATCGCCTCGTTTTCCGCTAGAGGAGCCGGGATTCCGCTGAATCGGCTCGCCGCGCTGTCGTCCAGCGGGGTGTGGGCATCGATTTGCCACAGGATCCGTCTGGCACATGCATGGTCCGGGCCACATATTTTGCGGACAAGTTGTTGCGCCCCGGCGTCGCTGATCTTGCCGGCGAGGCGATACATTCCGCTTTGGCGCTGGAGCTTGTCGCGCAGGTTTTCCACTTCCAAGGTGTCGTTTCGATGTGCCAGAAACACCCCGACTCCTGCCGGATAGAACAGATCCAATGCCTGACGAAGATCCTCCTCGTTCTCTAACACCATCATCCAGCCACGCTGCAAATTCGTCTGTCCCTTGTTGAAACGATACTGGCCGTCCTCAGTGCGACACGCAAGATCCCGCGCCGCTGACGGCCCGTCGTGCCGCGCCAACCCGCCAAACCCGGGCACGTTCACCCGTCCGGCATCCTGCCAATGAGTCACGATGCAGAAGTGGTTGGAAACGTTGGTTTGAAATTCAAGTTCTCCCATGCGGTGGACACCGGATCGGAGGAGATTCCGCAGTTCGGATGCAATCGGCATAAGCTTCAATGATTATTATGGGAAAGGCATGGGGATGTTATGTCAGGGCGGACTTATGCATCCTGTCAAAGTCTGCGACCTGATCCAGAATGACATCTGCCAACAAACGTTCGGTTCCGATGGCGGAGCTGTAGTAGAGTAATTTATCGCGGAGGTGGTGGGGGTTATGGCGGAAGATATCACGTTGGCTGGCGGCGGCTCCAGTTTCTTTTTCGATGCCCAAGAGCACCGGAATGTCTTGATAGGAATGCAGGCCGTCGGCGATGAAGAACGGGACGACGATGACCTGTGTGGTAGGGGCCATGAGATCCCAACCGGCGATGAACGGGGGTTCTTCCATATAGGCGTCGAGCACGGCGGCGTAGCCGGCGCCGGATGCGGCGATGCGACTGACTTGATCGCGGATGGCTTGGGCGGAGTTGGGATTCAGATTGGTGCCGTGGCCGGTGATGATGAGGGTGGTTTGTGCGGGATCGGCATCGGGGGCGACTTCTCTGGCACGACGCAGGATCAGCCTGGTCATGGACGGGTGGCTGCCGACGGGCAGGCAGTAATGAAAGGTTTTGCCACGGATGATCGTGGTCGGGCCGGTGAGTTGGAGTTCCCGCGGGATGACGTCTTGGGTGAAATATCCCTCGCTGATGAAATCCGGCACGACGTACACCTCGGCGGAATCAATCATATAGAAGGCCTCGCGCATCGACGGTTCCTCTTTCCAGAAGCAGCAGTGGACTTCTGCGAACAGACCACGCCGGCGGATGGCATCGGCATGCTCGAAGCAAGGGGCCGACGAGTCGGGATTCCCGGTGGACCCGTGACCGACAATGAGCAGGGCGCTGTGCGGTTTCGGCGCGATGGGCATGCTGGAAAATTGACCGGCTTTCGCCGGATTGCAAGGCACGTGTGGAATTTTCAGTTGGCCGACGCCACCCGGAAATGTCCGCGCCCTAACTCCAGTTGCTGATTTCCACGTTTTCGCTGGTCAGCAGGCTGGTGAAATGGTTTGAGGGGCGTGCGGCAGACTGGTTCCGCGACGATGAATGATCCCCACTCTGGCCACGGAGGCACCCAACCGAAGTTGTTGGCCACCACGATTGCCGCCCTTGGCGTGGTTTACGGCGACCTCGGAACCAGTCCGCTTTACGCGTTCCGCGAGTGTTTTTCCGGATCGCACGGGGCGCTGATCGAAGCCCGCAATCTAACGGGGGCGGCGTCCCTGATCGTGTGGTCTCTGCTGCTGGTGGTCTCCGTGAAGTATCTGTTCATCATCCTCAAGTTGGACAACCGCGGTGAGGGCGGCATCCTCGCCCTTTCCACCTTGATCCGCGGGGTTATCAAGCGCCGCGGCAGGACAGACCCACGACAGGTTCTTATGTTAGGTCTGGCAGGCGCGGCCTTGATTTATGCCGATGGCATGCTGACTCCCGCGATCACCGTGCTCAGTGCGGTGGAGGGGTTGTCCGAGAGCGCACCGATGATCTCCCATTGGGCAGTGCCGGTGGCGGTGTTCATCCTGGTTGCGCTTTTTTCCATCCAACAATTCGGCACCGGCAAAGTGGGCGGACTTTTCGGGCCGGTGATTTTCACTTGGTTCGTGGTGATCGGTTTGTTAGGCGTGCGTGCCTTGTGGTCCCACCCGCAGGTGCTGTTCGCATTGAGTCCCTGGGAGGGGTTGGCGTTCCTCTGCCGCGAGTGGAGGCACGCGATGCCACTGCTGGCGGCGGTGTTTCTGGCGTTGACTGGTGGTGAGGCGTTGTATGCGGATCTCGGCCATTTTGGCACGCGACCGATCCGCTTGGGGTGGTTCGCGCTGGTGCTGCCCGCATTGGTGCTCAACTACCTCGGTCAAGCCGCACTGCTAACTGCCGATCCGTCGGCGATCCGCAGCCCGTTTTTCCTGCTGGCACCCGAGATCCTGCGTTTTCCCCTCACCTTGTTGGCGACGGCGGCGGCGATCATTGCCAGCCAGGCGTTGATTTCCGGGGCGTTTTCCCTAACAACCCAGGCGATTCAACTCGGCTGCCTGCCGCGCCTGCGTGTCTGTTATACGTCCGAGCATGCCATCGGCCAGGTCTATGTCTCGGCGGATGACCATCACCTCCGTCTTGTTTTTCTCTGCGGCACGCGTCGCATGGGGATGGTCTCTCGCGAAAACGGCGCTGATCACCGGCATGTTTCTGACCATTGATGGCGCGTTTCTAACGGCGAATTCGCTGAAAATAATCCAAGGCGGGTGGTTTCCGTTGGTGGCTGCTGGCGCGGTCATGGGCCTGATGTTGACATGGATCTGGGGCCGCGCGCGGCTCTATGCCCGCATTTCGCGCGACGCCTTGCCAGTGGAGGTTTTGTTGGAGGATCTGCGGAAAGGGCGCATCCACCGGGTCTCCGGGACCGCCGTCTATATGAGTGGCAAAGGCACCCAGGTGCCCACCGCCTTGCTGCATAATCTGAAGCACAACCAAGTGCTCCACGAGCGGGTGGTTCTGCTGCATGTGATAACGCTCGATCAACCGCGGGCCGGTCAGGATGAAATGCTCGACTATCAGGATATGGGTGAGGGCGTGTACCGTGCGACCCTGATGTTCGGCTTCGCGGAAACGCCCGACGTGCCTTCCGCACTCAAGGCCCGGCTGCCCGAAGCCATCCGCTTCCAACCCGGCAAGGCCACCTATTTCCTCGGCAGCGAAACCTACGGCGTCGGAAAAAACGCGACATTCATTGATCGGATGCGCCTGTCGTTGTTTGCAACGATGGCCCGTAACGCATCTACGGCAACCGCCTACTTCCAACTGCCTCCGGGGCGCGTCGTCGAATTGGGTGTGCAGATCATCTTGTAAACGTGGCCATCGAATTACCACTTGCCATCACGGGTCTGGGCGCCCTGTCCGCTCTCGGGACAAATGTGGCATCGCATCATCAGGCGGTGATGGCACGCCATGTGCCATTCCAGTTACTCGGGAAACTATTAGGGAAGGACAGTCCGCATGCCATGCGGCCTGCGGCGTGGATCGAAAACCGCGCGTTGCTGACGCACCGGATATGGGCGCCCGCGACGATGGCCGCGTTGCATGTGGCGCGCGAGGCGATCAGCGACGCGGGATGGACGGCGGACGATCTGCGCGATGCGGCGCTGGTGGTCGGTAGCAGTCGCGGCAATGCATCTGGTTGGCTCGGTCCATGGCCGGGTCGGCGGCCGTTCCGTTTGATGGCCGCGAGCAATTCCATCCACAGCGAGCCGGCGTCGGCCATCAGTATTGAATTCCATATCATGGGGCCGAACCATGTGTTGGCGAGCGGATGTTCCGCAGGACTCGATGCCATCGGCATCGCGATGATGTTGGTCCGCTGCGGTGTCGCGCCCCGCGCGTTGGCGGTGGCGGTGGATCTGCCCCTGGTCCCATTGTTGTTAGACAGTTATGCCTCGGCGGGTATCCTGGCCACTCATG
>JAPLUJ010000209.1 GCA_026397695.1 Verrucomicrobiota bacterium
CGAGCACCGGCGTCGAGTGGGAGCGGCAGACGCTGCGAATACCCGAATACGGAGCGGCTTTCCGGGAGGCGCTCCGGCACCAACCGCGGCATGCCGCAGCCGCAGCCCTCGCGGTGGCCGGCCGCCTCGCTGGCGGAGACTCCTCGACTTGGAAAACGGTGCGTGCACTCAAACTCCGCCCTGGAACACTCCGGGCCCGCGTCGCCGGCGATTACCGCCTGCTCTTTGAAATCGGGCCAGGGGGCACCTTGCACTTTGTCGATTTCATCCTCCGCCGCGACCTCGAACGCTGGCTAACGGCGGCTGGTCGTTAGAACAACCATTCCGAATTCCAAACATTCCTGCTTGGTTTCGTTGTAGCAACGGCTTATGTTGCATCCATGAAATCCATGTGGCAGCGTGCCACTGAGACCTTGCCTGATTCCAAACGCGGCTTCGCCTTGGCCGTCACGCTCATGTTGATGGTCCTGATCACGGTGCTGGCGGTCGGGCTGTTGTCGCTTTCGGGCATCGCGCTGCGTGCGTCGGCGCAGGCCGAGGCCATTGGCACCGCCCGTGCCAACGCCCGCCTCGCGCTGATGCTCGCGCTCGGTGATCTGCAGCGCCAAGCCGGAATCGACACGCGGGTCACCGCCCGCGCCGACATCCTCGACAAAAAAAACCCGCCGGTGCTCGGCGTGTGGAAGAGTTGGCAAGGCGATGACCACGAAACCAGCGGTAGTTTCAAAGCCCGGCCGAAATCACCGGGCAACTATGCTGCGGAAAAGAAAAAACGCTTCGTCGCTTGGCTGACCTCCGCCAACACCGATGATCCCACCACCCTGCCGGACACAACACCGGCCGACGGCAAGGTGACCGTCATCGGCAAGGGCGCACTCGGCAACGGAACCGGTCCGACCCCGCCACTTCGGCGGCTCGCTGGGCGGTGCAGGCCAGATCGCACGCCATCGCCGATCCCGAACCGTTCCGCATGCCATCGTTGTTAGATGATGCCGCGCCCGCCGCCAAGGCTATCACCTTGCAGCAGGGCGACCTGATCGCCACCAAAACCGCCGACAAAATCTCGCGCGAGTTTTTCCACGACCTGTCGGCGGTATCGGTCGGGCTGCTGACCAACACCGCCAACGGCGGCTGGCGCAAGGATCTCTCTCTTCTAACCGAAAGTTGGGACAGCCAGCCGACTACGAACCTGCCCTTGTTCCGCCTGACGCCCACGCAGGACACTCCGTTCACCCGTCCCGCGCCCGACAACACGGTGCCCGCCAGCTCGATGTTCTATCCGTGGGCCGCCTACCGCGGGAGCGCCAACACCGGCGCGATCTATTCACACGGCGCGGTGACCAGTTGGGCGAACCTGATGGACTACGCCACCCTTTACAAGCGCATCACCGCCACCGCCTCCGGCAGGATCTCCATCCCGACCTATGCGATAGCCATCTTTGGCGACAAGTTCAGCTTCCTCCACAAGGTGCGCATCCTGCCGGTGATCGCCCGCATGCAATGGGTGTTTGCCCACAGCGCCGGCACCGTCGGCAGCGACCCCAACATGCTGGAGCCGCGCCTGTTGTTGACTCCGGTCATCACGATGTGGAACCCCTATAACATGGAGATCACTTCGCCGAATCTGGATTTTAACATCCCGCGTCCTCTTCCCGTCGCCCTGCGTTATACCATCAATGGCACCCCCAACACCAATTACAACGCCCTGACGTCCGGTAATGAAAACAACTCTCCGCCGCTTTCAGGTTCCGGTTCTCTGCGCTACCAGATCAATGAGGGCTTCACCCTCAAGCCGGGCGAAACCCGCCTTTTCAGCCCCGCTAACAACATCCCGGTGGCCGCCGGCGCGTCGATTGCACTGCAACCCGGCTACCGCAGCGGCGGTGGTCACTATTTCCCCGTCAAGGACAACAACGGCGCCACGCTCACTTTGCCAGGTGCCGCCACCCTCAAGGCCGACGCCAAATTCGACACGATATACCATGATGAAGCCCACGGGGTGGGCATCTACCTCGACATGTCTGTCTCTGGCAGTTGGGACCTGGCCTATCGGATGGTTTACACGACGGATATCGCCAACGTCGTTTACAAACCTCTAACAAATCTCGCCGAGGGCACCCTCGGCCAATGTCAAAGCAACCCGACGCCGTTTCTATCGACCATCTTCGGCGCGCGCATGGCCAGCCGCACCCATCTTGCCGCCAAGGGGTTCGTGCAGTCCAGCCCGCTGGTCGATTACACCGCAATGGGCAAGAAGGACGAAGAAGAACAGACCATCCAGCGCCACTACGGCGGCACCGGCCACCCCGTCAACTCGCCATTTGACTATAGTTTCGTGAAACACCCCGCAGG
>JAPLUJ010000211.1 GCA_026397695.1 Verrucomicrobiota bacterium
GTTGCTCTCGCACATGGGCAACTGGGAGATCCTGAGCCGCCTCATCCACTTTTTCCCGCCAGGCGCGCGGGCCGGCGCGTTCTACCGGCCCCTCAAGAACAGGACATTGAACATGCGGGTTCTCGCGCGCCGTCAGGCGGATGGCACACGGATGTTTTCCAAGCGCGACAATCCGCTGCACGTCGCCGGATTTCTGCGCGGGGGCGGCATTGTGGGCATTCTAGCAGACCAGCGGGCGGGCAAACAAGGCGAGCCGGTGCGGTTTTTCGGGCGGCTCACGCGTGCCAGCCCGCTGCCAAGTTTGTTAGCGCGCCGTTCCAAAAGCACGGTTCTGGCGCTTGCCGTGACCACCGAGAAGCCTGGCAAATGGATTGCCCGTTTTCTGCCCGTTGAGACTCCGCCGACCACGGTGAATTGCATGGTGGCGCTTGAACAGGCGATGAAACTCGCACCGGTGGATGTTTTCTGGTTTCAGGAGCGGTGGAAGGTTTACCTGCGTCCACCGCGCTCGATTCGTGACTGGTTAGGAGTGGAAAGCCATGACGGCGGCAAGCCGCTGCGCGGGTTGCTCTGGCTTGCGGGCGTGCCGGAAACGTGGCGTGTTCCAGAAACGTGGACGCATCCGGAGGTGGTTTACGAGGCGGCCCTCACAGAAGGTCGGGGGCTGCCGGCGTGGTTGCCGGAAGGCACGCGCGTCCACACGGTGCCATCGGCGGGGGATTGCGGCACGCTGCGAAAAGCCATTGCCGGGATTGACGCCGCCGCGGCATTGCCGCTGGATTTCATCCTCACAACCGGTGCCTCCAAAGGGCTCGTCAAAGCCGGCCGCCTGGAGGCCGTGCCGGTCGTTTCCCTGCCATGAAAATCGTCCAGATTCTGCCTGAATTGAATGGCGGCGGCGTCGAGCGCGGCACGCTCGAGGTTGCCTCATGGCTGGTGCGCGAAGGGCACGAATCCATCGTGATATCTAACGGAGGGCGGATGGCTGCGGAGCTGGAGCAGGCCGGATCACGCCATATCCGGATGCCCGTCCATCGCAAGTCGCCCGCCTCGCTCGGCCAGATTCCGCGCTTGCGGGAATTTTTTGCGGCGGCAAGACCAGATATCATTCATGTGCGTTCCCGCTTGCCTGCCTGGCTGGCTTGGCTGGCCTGGAAAAGCCTCGACCGGCGGGTTCGTCCGCGTCTGGTCACCACGGTCCACGGGTTTTATTCGGTCAATGCCTACTCCGCCATCATGACCAAAGGCGAGGCGGTGATCGCCGTGTCGGAGAGTGTGCGCGACTATGTGCTGAAAAACTATCCGCAGACCGATCCTGCTAGAGTCCGGGTGATCCACCGGGGTGTGGACCCTGCGGGTTATCCGCACGGCTTTGTGCCACCCGCTGCCTGGCTGGCAGATTGGCAAGCCGCCCATCCTATGTTGGCAGGACGCATTCCGCTGCTCATGCCGGCCCGCCTGACCCGCTGGAAAGGCCAGGAGGATTTCATCCGGCTCATCGCCCGCTTGATCGATTTGGGGCAGCCGGTTCACGGGCTGATTGTGGGTGAGCCGCACCCGAAGAAACTGGCGTTTCTGGATGAACTCAAGACGCTTGCCGTCACGCTCGGCGTTGCCGGGCATCTGTCGTTTCTCGGGCATCGCACGGATCTGCGGGAAATCATGGCGGTGTGCTCGTTGGTGGTTTCCCTGTCGACGGACCCCGAGGCGTTTGGCCGGGTTTCGTTAGAGGCGCTCGCCCTGGGCAAGCCGGTGGTGGGCTACAATCATGGCGGAGTAGGGAATGTGGAGGCTGCGGTGGCCGCGACGCTGGACATTCTCGACCAACGGAAAGCGCCATCATCGATCGGCCCGTTCACCTTGCAGCGCATGTTGGACGCGACGGTTGAGGTTTACGCGGATCTGCTAGATACGCCGGTTTGATGGAAATGACTCGGTTACGGCGCATCCATGCATACCCGCAGGAAGCCGAGGCGCATGGTACGGTCCGGGGCGTACTGACAGGGTGCCTGCACATATTGCGGTTGTAGCGCGCTGCAATCCGCGCCGGAATGGGCGGCGGCGAAATCGCGCAGTTTGACCGGTATATCATCATTGCGGGTTGCATTCCACACGATCAACCGGTCTGTGTTGATAGAAACGGCAAAGTACGGAACTTCCGGGGCCTCCACCACGCTTTCCGGAAAGAACAATTTCAAATTGCCGCCGACCAGCCGGTCTTGGGCGATGATGTGACCGCCCGTGAAGCCCGCCTGCCGCAGTTGGGCGGCCAATGCCTCATAGGGGGCGTTCAGGCGGCCGGGCTCACCCCATTTGGCAGCGCCCAAGGTATGTGCCGCAATCACCACGAGCACCGCCAATGCGCCCAGCAGTGAGAAACCGGCGTATCTGCGCGCATTCGTTAGAGTCCATCGCGCCGAAGGGATTGTCACCAGATAGATGGGCGTGGCGAACAGCAGCGGCTGCATCCAGCGGTCTTTGAACACGCTGACCTTAAAGCACAGGATCATCAGAATACACAGGCATGTTCCTGTTAGGAGAAGTCGCAGGATCAGCGCCGCATCATCCTTGTTCCCGATGGCTGCCAAACCACGCGATCCCCTCTGGTAAAAAAACAGGGCATACACCGGAAGCAGCACGCCCAGAAAGGACACCACTGCCATCACCAGGCTGTGGAACCCCAGGACATAGGAAGCCAAGAGTCCCACGGAGCGTCCCACATGAAATTTTCCGGTCTGGGCGAGTGTCGCCTGCATGTGGGTGATCGTCCAATAGAGATGGGGGGATATGACCAGCAGCAGGCACAGGACGGCGAGCCACATTCTACGGTTGCACATGCGGGGGCGGAAATTTTCCAGCGAACATCCAGCTAACAACAGCGCAAGCAGGAAGACTCCGTAGTTGTATTTGGCAAGAATTCCGCTGCCGGCACACAAACCAAACAATATATAGTCGATTCCCAACAGATTTGGGGAATCCATAACAGCGAGAGCATGGCAATGACGGCACGGTTGTTATCACGCGTGATTTCCCGGGCACCCAGATAGACAAAAAAATAGGTCAGGAAGAGCAGGCCGTTTTTCAACACGGCTAGCGCGAAGATGTTGATGCCGCAGAGGGCAAAGAGGCCGCTTTGCAGCCAGGTATATAACGGGGGTTGTGAGCCGTATCCCAGGCGCAGGTCCTGAGTTAGCAGCAGTTGTTCCGCCTCATCCAGTTCGGCACTGTTGGAGACGCAAAGCCGTAACAACAGGTGGAGGGTGAAATAAAGAACCAGTAGCAGCAAAATCCGCCTGCTATTGAGATCCGCTGCGGGTTGACCGGTCATGATCGGATGTTTCCTTTCACGGGGATTCATCGCCCGGAGGCAGCGGGGTGGCCATGGCCTGTTTCCGTTCGCGCAGGATCAGATGCAGGTTGCGCAGATAGATGAATAATCCGGCGGCCTGTCCGACGATGAACACCGGATCCCTGCGGTGAATCGCATATGCCAGCAACGTGGACCCGCCCATGAGGCTGAAATACCAGAATGCTTCCGGCACGACACTGCGGCGCAAGCGTTCGCTATGCAACCACTGTACCACGAAGCGCATGGTGAAAAACGCCTGCCCCACAAAACCGACGACCAGCCAGATAGATTTTGATTCCATGATTAATTATGTTAGCTATTGATTATTTCCGGGACTTTGGCGCGGCGTTGCAACCAGGCCACGCCACAAAGATCGACGATGCCGACCCAGAGGCGATTGAACAACCAGTATTTGGAAACGCCGCGGGTTCTTGCGCGGTGGTTCACCTCCACGGAAATGATAGCTCCTCCGCCACGCAGGAACAGCGCCGGCAGAAAGCGGTGCATGTGGTCGAAACAGGGCAGTGCGAGGAACGCCTCACGCGAAAAGACTTTGAGGCCGCAGCCGGTGTCGGGGGTGTCATCCTTGAGCAAGGCGCCGCGAACACGATTGGAGATTTTGGATGAAACGCGTTTCAGCCAGGTATCCCGGCGCGTGCGCCGGAACCCGCAGACACATACCAGGGGTTTCTGTCTGGTTGCCTCCACGCGACACGCTTCTAGCAGCATTTTCGGGATGTCCGCGGGATCGTTCTGTCCATCGCCGTCGAGTGTGGCAATCCACGGAGCGCGTGCGTGCCGGACACCGGTGCATACCGCGGTGCTCTGACCGCAACTGTGCGCATGGCGGATCACCCGCAGCCGGTCACAGGATTGGGCGATGGCCCGCAAGCGCAGCGGCGTCGCGTCGGTACTGCCGTCATCGACATAGATCACTTCATAATCCACCGCGCCCAATGCGGCTTGAATTTCGGCAAGCAAGGGGTCGATATTGTCCTCCTCGTTGAACACGGGGATCACCAGCGAAACATCCATTTGATCATGCGTAAAAACGGCCTGCCGGGCATGCAATCCAGTTTTTGTATCCACCATCAGGGGCCACAGACCCTCTGACATCAGGATTGATAATACTCCCGGTACCAAGCCACAAAATTGCGCAATCCTTGCTCCAGCGGGGTGGTGGGTTTGAAAGCCACCGCCCGCATCAGATCGTCCACGTTGGCGCAGGTGACCACGACCTCTCCGGCCTGCAGCGGCCGCATGTTGATGATGGCTTTTTTGCCTAGGCATTCCTCGATGATTTCGATGAAGCGGAGCAACTCCACCGGCCGGTTATTACCGATATTGTAGATGCGATAGGGGGCACTGCTGTCGGCCGGGTCGGGGTTGGCGGCGTCCCACGCGGGATCGGGTTGCGGAATTTGCCCGAGCACCCGCACGATACCTTCGACGATGTCATCGATATAGGTGAAATCGCGCTGCATGCGGCCGTGATTGAAAACATCGATAGGGCGGCCATCGAGGATGGCTTTGGTAAAGGAGAAATAGGCCATGTCGGGCCGGCCCCAGGGGCCGTAGGCCGTGAAGAAGCGCAGTCCGGTGGTCGGCAGGCCAAAGAGGTGCGCATAGGTATGGGCCATCAATTCGTTGGACTTCTTGGTGGCGGCATAGAGGGAGACCGGATGGTCGACGGGGTGGTGTTCCGAGAAGGGCACGGTGACGTTGGCACCATAGACCGAACTGGAGGAGGCGAAGACCAGATGTTTGACCGTGTGGCAGCGGCACCCTTCCAGCACATTCATAAATCCGACAATGTTACTATCGATATAGGCGTGCGGGTTTTCCAACGAGTAACGAACCCCGGCTTGGGCTGCCAGATTCACCACCCGTTCGAAGCGCTCAGCGGCGAAGAGCGCCTCCATTGCCGGTCGGTCCGCCAGTGATGCATGCACGAAGCGGAATGCCGGATGAGGTTCCAGCATGCGCAGGCGAGCCTGTTTGAGGTGCACATCGTAGTAATCGTTCAGGTTGTCCAGTCCGACCACTTGATGGCCTTGGTCGAGCAAACGCCGGGTCAAGTGAAAACCAATGAAACCGGCAGCGCCGGTGACTAATATTTTGTCAGGCATGGGGTGTTTCTGTCAGTTCGGGTGTTCTTTTGAAATAGGCCTCCGGCCGTTTGCACAGCAGGATGGGTTCAGCCAGTCCACGATGCGGCTGAGTGCCGCAGCGGAATCATCTAACAATCCATGGTTGTCGAAGGCAACGTAGTCGGTGGGCACACGGCGTGAGAAATAGTGGAACATTGCGGTGTCATAGATCTCGTGTCCCGCCTGCGTCATTTCGAGTTTGCGTTCCCGCAGGCGCACGAAAGGCACGATGAAATGCACATGCGGCAGGCGGGTTCCAAAGAGGCCAGCCAGCCAGCGCCATGTACTGAAGCGGGGGGCATCGGATTTCCTCGCGAGCAGCAGAAAATCCATGATTGAGCGGTCGATCAGAACGATGCCTTGCCGCCGCCAGAGCAGTTTCAGTCGCAGCCGCAAGCACGCCAGCAGATAGGCGAGGGGGGCGAAGGTCTCGTCGAATTTCTCGCGACCTTGGCACAGGAGCGGCCTGACAAAGATGACGAGCAGTTTGTAAACGAACCATTTTCGATAGAGGTGTTTGCCGGTATAGACGCTGAGAACATCCTCCCTGCACGAGATCAATTGGCGGGCGAGCGAGGTTTTTCCGCAACCGTCGCAACCCATCAGAACCAGCATCCGGTGAGTGGGGCGTGGCACAAACCAGGCGGTGATCACGGCATCGCGCAACCTGCGGGCAAGCCGTGTGACGGGAGACGGCCGGGAGATCCTGAGGTGTTGCTCCAAAAGCTTGAGTGTTAGATCGGCCGTGGCATCGCTGACATGCGCGGTGGTGGCGGTGGCTTCAAGGGCCAGTGCGAGCGCCTCCTGCCCGGCGGTCCGGCATTGCGCCGCGTAGGCGGACAAACGGGCAAGCTGTTTGGGAGTGGCGATGTTTTTTTGTTTCGCGACCAGATGATGAATGAAGATGCATGCCTCCAACGTGACAGGCAGGCGCTGGATCGATTCCTGCGGATTGAGCACGGCAGCCTGGCAATCCTGATAGGTCAGCGCGCGCTTGCGCTTGTCGATTTGCCGCAGATCGATCCAAAGATCCAGGTCCAGCCGGTGGCGGGCATCCGTGGAGATCAGAAACAAACCGACCTTGCAGCGGTTGGTGGATTTCACGCGGAGATGGCAGTGGCCGGCGCGGACCCACCCCAGCGCTGCTTCTAACAGGGATGCGACGGCTTCCCGTGAGCCTAGCAGATCGAGGTCATCGCCGTCGATGGCATGCTCATCGAGGGTTGCCCCGCGGAGTTGAATGAATTGCCACGGCCCCTGCCGCAAGGATTGCAGGCAGGCACTCAAGACAAGCCGGGAAGCCGCATGATTGTTAGACGGGGTGTCGGGCATGACAGGGTGAGTGATGGCCGGTAATACAAGGCGGCTTCATCCGCTGCAATGCGCATCGTGGTGGAGACGGATTGCCCGCTCCACTAAAAATTCAATCCGTTTCACCCGCTTGCGTTTGCTGCGCAGATTGCACCACCTGAAGGAACTGTTGAGCGGAATGATGTTTTTCTCGCCGTAGCCGTCGACGACCACGAAGTGCGCGCCGCACTCCGCGCTATAGGAATACACCAGGTTTTTGACGTTGAGATCCGTCACAATGACGCTGCTTGAGAGAAAGGATTGTTTGAATTTTTCCAACGCCTGCCGGGCCTCATCGTCATAGTGGCCCGCCGCGATCAACTGGGCGAGGGTTTTGGCGTAGGCGCCGGCCCGGTCGCGCTCGGCCCGGGTTACCAGGCCCAGGCCGCGATCCGTCTCGACGAACCCGATGACGGTTTGGACGAAATCCGGTACCCGGTCACCGTCCAAATGGCTGACGATATGTTCCTGGCACTCGCGGAGGAACGTCAGGTAATGCTTGTAGCGTCGGAACAAATGCTTCGACCAGTGGGCTTGCGGGCCGGAGCGTTTTGCGAGAGCTTCGGGCTTGACGGTTTTGATGAGCAGATCCGGGTCCTCCGGATGGGCGAACACATCACGATTGTTGCCGCTCGGGCCTGTCAGGACGAGCATCTTCATTCGTTGATCGTTGACAAGTGCGCATTCGACGGGCAGGGATTTCGGGGCATTCCACGCTTCCCGCCATGCCCGTCACACCCATCAGAGTTCTTTGGCTCAAGGACAACCGTCCAGGTCACGTCAACAAGGCGAAAGGGTTTCTTGCCGCGCTGGCGCAACACGTTTTGTTAGACATCACCCCGCGCGACGTTCGTTGGCGGTTTTCCTGGTTGCGTCACTTGGTCGGGCGCATGAGCGGGACACGATTCACGCCACCGCCTTGCTGGGTGCTGAGGGACTTTTCCCGGCAAGGAGGGTTCGATTTGATCGTCTCTTCAGGCGGACTCACCCAGTGGCCCAACGCCTGGCTGGCGCAACGTCTGGGCGTGCCGAATGTGTATATCGGCTCGCCGCACCACTTTTCTCCCGCCGCGTTCACGTTGATCCCGATGACCGATCCGCCGCATGAGAACCCTCCTTTCCTGAAGCTCACCCTGGTCCTGTCCGAGGTGTCTCCTGTGGCCGCAGGCAAGTGCGCGCGCGAGCACTTTCCAGTGCTGGACGAAACGGGTTGGACCTTGTTGATCGGCGGGGATGGGGAGGGGCTCAATTGGTCGGATGAGGACTTCCTGCGTCTGGCGGATCTCTTCATGGCCCAAGCCGTGGAAGCCGGGAAAAAGGTCTTTGTGGCTACCTCGCGGAGAACGCCCGAGCGGGTGGAACAGGCCTTGCGCGAACGATTCGAGGGACGGGACATCTTGCTAACAGGAGCCTGGTTTCATGCGTCCGGCGGGAAAACGCTGCCCCTGCTGGCGCTGTTAGGCGCTGCGGACCGGATTGTCGTGACCGCCGACAGTGTTTCGATGACGAACGAAGCGGTGGCCGCCGGTGTGCCCGCCGTGGCGGTCTATCCAACAGGCGGCGCACCCAACCCGCGGCACGAGGCCCAGTTCCGCCAGCTCGAACGGGACGGCACACTCGCACGCTTTTATCTCGCCGGGGCGGATTGTTTGAGTGCCATCCAACCGCCCGGCGGATGGCGGCTTGTTGCGGGGGACCCGCATGCGGATGTGGCTGTCCGGGCGCTCCGGCGGCTGGGATTCCTGATGGATTGACGCCATGGCGGTCTAACATCCCGCAGCCGGGCGCTGGGCGTTCTCCGGGTTTCCCCTGCAAGCAGGAATGCGCGAAACGACGGCGGGATTCTAGCGGAATACTTGCGTGTCTCGCGCAGCACGGTGCGGGATCGGACGGTTTTCCGTGGCGAACCATGCGGGATCTTGACGGTCATTCGAGGCTTGCGTGGTGGAAGAACTGGCCGTTGAATGCGCCCGCATGTGTGGGTTTCTTCAGGTTTTCTCGAAACAGCGGGAGGTCGATCCCGAACGTTTCGGGGAGGCCCTCAGTCTGATGCGGCATCGGGGACCAGATGGCACCGGCATTCTTCATCACCCCGAACCTATCCTCCAGCCCGACGGCACGCCGGTATTTGTCGCGTCCGGTCACCAACGACTGGCCATTCTTGACATCGATCCGCGCTCGAACCAGCCGTTTGTTCGCGGTCGCCGCACGCTGGTGTTCAACGGGGAAATCTACAACTTTCGTGCCCTGCGGGCCGCCATGCCGGAAGGCACCGCCCGTTTCACAACTACTGGCGACACCGAGGTTTTATTTTACGGTCTCGGACTCCTGGGCCTCGGCTTCCTCGACAAAGCCAATGGCATGTGGGCATTCAGCCACCTCGACGAGGCAAACGCGCGGGTGCTGGCCGCACGTGATCGCCACGGCAAGAAACCCTTGTTTTATTATTCCGACGATGCGCATGTGATATTTTCGTCCACGGCACGGGCCATCCATCATTATTTAGGCACCCGTCCGCGCCTGGAGCCGGACTTCGTGGACCGCTATCTCGTTCACGGATCTGCGTTTCCCGGTGCGGACGAGCGCACTCATCTGCGTGACATCCGCCAGGTGCCGGCAGGCCATTTTCTGGATTTCGACGTGGCCGCTTGGTCGTTGCAATCCGGCCGTTACTTCGATTTGGCGGCGGCAGCCAAATCTCCCGCTCCGTCTGACGAGGATTTTCCCGAGCTGTTCAAGGATGTGGTGCGAGCCCGGCTCGTGTCGGATCGAAAGGTGGGCCTGCTGCTCTCGGGCGGCATTGACAGCACCATTGTGCTCTCCGCACTGCATGCCATGGGCTTGCAGGATCAAGTCCATTGTTTCATTGGTGAGGTTGGGCGCTCTGCGGATGCGGATTATGCAAAGCGCTGCGTCGAGCAACTAGGTATCCGCGCTCATCTCGTGCAACTCGACTACGGTGGACAAACCCTCGAACGGGTGCTGGAAATGTGTCGCCACCACGAAAAACCATTCCCCTTTCTCGGCAGTTCCATCGCCATGGCCGAGATGTATCAACACATCGGAGAGCACGACGTGCGGGTGGTGTTAGATGGCACGGGCGGTGATGAATTTTTCGGCGGCTACTGGGGGCGTTACTATCCTCCCGCAGTGAGCGATGCGCTGGCCCAGAGTGACCT
>JAPLUJ010000584.1 GCA_026397695.1 Verrucomicrobiota bacterium
AGCCTTCGATCTGATAGGGACGCAGCGTGGCGTTGAGGTTTTCCGGGACTTCCGGATTGACCTCGAGCTGGATGTCACCCGCGCGGTTCTTGATGCGCTCCCATGCTTTGGGATCGAACACCTCGGCGGCCTTCGGATCGGCGAGTTGCAGGGCATGCATCCGGTGCGTCTCGCCGGACAGATCGAACGGGTCGAGCCCGAGCCGGGTGACGGCTTCGCGCTGGTCGGCGTCGAGCTTGATTTCCAGACGCATCCACGAGCCGTCCTCCATGCGCACGTAGCCACCGCGTGCGGCGACGAGCAGGCGGATTTGTGCTTTCGATAGATTGACGCCCTGGACGTCGATGACGATGCGCAGGTCGAACCAGTCGATATCCTGGCCGACGACCTCGAAGCGGACGGAGGCGGTGACGGGATCGGCAAGGATGGATTGGAGGCGGAGGTCGATGTCGAGTTCGATGAACTCGGGCATGGCCTTGATCCAATCCGCGAATTTTTCGGGAAACTGTTTGGTGATGCGGGTTTTGAAGGACAGGATTTTTTCGTCGTAGGTCAGGCCCATGTCATCGAGGATGGGGGGCACCGGATAGAGAGCCTCGCGGGCGAAGCGCAGCAGTTGTTTGCCCTTGACGGGGACTTGTTCGGCGAGTTCCCAGCCGTCCTTGGTGAAGCGTTCGGTGCGGCGGCCTTTGGTTTCGATGGCGGTGACGTCGATGACGAGGTGTTCGGTTTCGGCGGCGGTGAGACCGGCGACGAGTTTCATTTCGAACTTCGGTTTGAGTTCGAGGTCGATGACGCGTTTTACGAGGGATTCCGGCAGTGAGGCGCCGATTTTACGGAGGAATTCCACGCCTTCGAGCGAGTCGATGACGCGCTTGGGGATGAGGTAGCGCGGCATCACCTCTGTGGCCTCAAGCCAGCGGGGCGGGCCCGGGAAAACGGTTTCGTCTGACTGATAGAGTTCCTTGCGGCCGGGCAGCAGGCGGACCGAGTGCGAGACATTTTCGCCGTCGGCGGTGACCAGTTGGAGGGCGAAGCTATTGGCGTCATAGGGATCGTCCTCACAGACCCAGCGGAGGGCATCTTCGACGACTTTGAACTCCTTAACGTCGAGGTTGACGATATAGCCACTGAGTGCCGGCTGGCGGAACACGCGGTTCATGAAGCGGCAGGATTCCTCCTGGTCGAAGTCGAGGGTGGCATCGCCGAATTTCCGATAGAACGCGAGGTAATGTTCCCACAGCGTCTGGCTGGAGGCGTCCATCAGCAGCGCGCCTTCGTGGTGGAGATTGACATAGTGCTCGATGTCGTTTTTCTCGCGCAGTTGGAGCCAGGTTGGGGATTTCTCTTCCTTGACTTCGACGCGCGCCTCGTTGATGGTGGCGACGAGGCGGAAAGCGACGGTGAGCGGTTCGTCCTGCGGCGGGCGTTCGTTGACCTGTTCGATGCGGTCATACCAAGCGGCGACTTCGCGTTCCTGTTCCCAGTCGGCCATTTTTTTCTGCACGTGGCCGAGGTCTGTGATGACGCTCATGAACTCCGGATAGGAGAGTTTTTTCTTATAGAACGCGTAGGCGATGTAATTCCAGAACTCGAGGATGTCACCGGGAGGAATTGGCCAGAGTTCGTTCCCAGCGCGGGGTGATGCGCACCATGTCGTGATCATGGAGTTCGCCCTCGATGACGTAGCGGCGGTAGCGCTTTTCGATTTTGGTGACGAAGTCCGCCTCGTTGTCGTCGAGTTCGCGACCGAGTTTTTCCTCGATGATGTCGAGCACCGGGGTGTCATCGAATTCGTTAGGCGATTCGGGGAGGTCCTCGCCGCGGTGCATGCGTTCCATCATGGTGGCATACTGGCAGGTTCCGGAGATGAGCTCATTTTCGGCGGTGCAGGAGCCGAACCAGCGGTTGCCCTGGAGGCGGAGGCTGGTGCGGAAAGTGCCGGTAGCGTCCTCGACGCGGCCTTGGATGAACAGATGGTTGCCGAAGATTTGGGTGCCGGCCCCGTCTTGTTGGGGCATTTCGCCGCGTTTCCTGGCTTCCTCGGGGAAACTGTTCAGGAAATTGAGAGTGGCACGGTCTGGATTCATGGCATCTGGAGTGGGAATTGAGCCCGCAAGCCACGCATGCGGCGAAGCGCTGCGGATACAAACGAGCGGACACGACTCTAGCCCATGACATTGGCGGAAATCAATAAAAACCTGAGGTGTTAGCTGCAAAAAAATTGGCGGGCCAGACGCTGGGAGGCAGGTGTTGATCGGTCGTGACTTTCACCCATTTCCGGGGTTTATTGCGCCGCATGAACCTCCGACCTTGGGTTTGGATTCTGGCTTTCGCGCTGGTCGTGATGCTTGGGTATTGGCTGGCAGGCACGGCGGTACCGCGGGCCGCCCCTGGCAGCGACTCGCCGCAGCCTGCGAGTCCGCGCAGTCAAACCGTGATGGCCGATGAAGCGTTGCCCAGATTCCGCAGGGGCGTGCGGCTGCCGGGTTCGCGGAGCGATTCCGAAGCGTCGAAGGTGGGTGCGCTGGAGGGGCAGCGGGTGCTGGTGTTCAAGGATCAGGCCGCGTTGTCGCGCTTTCTGGAAAATATCGGGGATAGGGTCCACTTGATGGGTCGCCTCGACGCGCTCAACGCGCTGCGTGTCGGCTTCTACGATTACGCTGATCTGTTAGCACTGCTCACCGGTGGGGAGGAACAGGCGTTCATTTTCCCGGTGAACGCGCCACCACCGCCTGAGGGCACCGTGCAATCCGGTGCCGTGGCGTTAGGCAACCGCCTGCTCGATTGGCTCGGCATCACCGGTGACAACTCGGACTGGGGCAAGGGCGTGCGGATCGCCGTGCTGGATACCGGGGTGGTTGCCAATCCGGCTTTCAGTGCCAGCATTCATTCCATCAATCTGGTCGAGTTGCCGACAAATCCGTTGGTGCAGGACGGGCACGGCACGGGGGTGGCATCGCTGATCATCGGCCACGATTCCCTCACACCCGGTGTGGCACCCGGTGCGGATATCGTTTCCATTCGCATCGCCGATGACAACGGCCAATCCGATAGTTTCATGCTCGCCAAAGGCATTGTCGCGGCGGTCGATGCGGGTGCCCGGTTGATCAATATTTCCATGGGCAGTCAGGGTGACAGCATTGTGGTTAGAAATGCGATTGAGTACGCGCGTGCGGCCGGCGCGTTGATCGTCGCCGCCGCCGGCAACAATGGCACCGATCAAGTCTCATATCCGGCGGCCAACAAGGGAGTCATCGCCGTGGGCGCCGTCGATGCCCTTGGCAATCATCTGGATTTCTCGAATTCCGGGGCCTCGATCGCCCTTGTCGCGCCGGGATACAGGGTGAATGCGGCATGGACTGGTGATCAAGCGATGAGCGTGACGGGCACCTCGTTCAGCACACCCATTGTGGTGGGTGCGATAGCCGCGATCATGACCGAAGCAGGACCGGGAACGCTCACCCCGACACAGGCCTATCAGCAACTCGTTAGTTATCTGAACGACGGTGGAGAGGCGGGCAAGGACGCCGCATTGGGTGGTGGCATGCCGGACATCGGGCGGGTCCTGAACGCCACTACTCCGGGCATTTATGACGCGGCGGTAGCATCCAGCCGCCTTCTCGCGGCGGACGCCAGCAACCCGTACGGACAAATCGAGGTATTGGTTCAGAACCGTGGTACGGAAATGCTGATCAACACCGCCGTCAATGTGACCACCGGCGGCGGCGTGGTTGGCACGAACCTCACCGCGCTGGCGCCCAATGCCGTGCAGACGGTCCGTGTGCCGATCACCCAGCCGGCCGCCAGTTATGCTAACGGGATTCGCGTCGAAGCGAGGGTTGTGCTTTCCGGTGGCATCAAGGACATGAAGCCCTCTAACGATCGCCGTGTTGAAACTTATGTTGCGGCGGGTACTCCATAGTTTGGGGGTGTTGTTTTCCGGAGTGTCAGCCATGGCAGTGCCTGCGGCACGCGAGGCGCCGAACCTATCCGCCGTTGCGGCGAACCAGCTCGTCGTGGCGGGCAATGCGTGTGGTCCGGCCGCGCTGCTCAATGCCTTTCGTTGCGGTAATCCGGATTGGCAGCGGGCCTCGGATGCGCTTGGCGGTGCCAACGACAAGGAGCGCATTCTAACGATCATCCGCGAGATCGGCATGCGTCCGTCCAAGCAGACGCCCGCCCGTCCGCGCTGGAGCCGCCGGGGGGTCAGCGTGGCGGACCTCCGTGACATGGCTAACGAAATGACCCGGGATCAATTTCTCCCGCCGCTCAGCGAGGAGGTGTTTTTTCTAACTCCCCGCGAAACACCGGAACAACTCCTGCGCCGCGTCTATCAGAAGCTTGGCACCTCCCTCGCCAAGGGGCTGCCGCCCGTCCTGAGCCTGCGCCGTTATGTGCTGCGCCGCCAGCCCGGCAAGGCCGCGCAATGGGTGGTCACCGACGCCCACTTTGTCACTCTCACAGTCATGCCGCGCACGCTGGAAAAAAACGCCCGCTCGTTCACCGTGAGTTATATCGACCCCTGGGGCGCGAAGCGTTGCCAAGGCACCATCGGGATTCCCGGGCGTTCCGTGCTTGCCAATGCCGCCGGTGATTCATCCTGTCTGGAGGCCAACTTCCCGCACGCCGCCGTCGGCAATCATCGCGTCGCCCGCGGCGAGGAAACCGTGCTCGCCGTTGCCGCCGCCATCGGCAGGTGGTAGATTCACATACCAATCGCATGCCGACACAGCGCGTAGCGCGTATCCGGCGCATTCCAGTTTGGGTAGGATGACCGTGCGTAAAACGGCCAGGTTTACCACGACCCGCCACGGCAAACCCGCACTTTCCCCGCAGCAGGCCGCTGCGGATCATCAACGGGAGACATTGCGCAATCGAGCTCTGCTGGAACAAGTGGCTGCCCAACAAAATATCTTGGCAACGCAGAGCGGAAAGCCATCATGATCCCGAGGGAAAACACACCGTGACAAATATCACACGTCGAAATTGGGTCCGCATGGCTTCTTCTGCAGGAGCTGGCGTTTGCCTCTGCGGATGCGTTGGCGGATGCGCCACGTTCAACAAGGTCGGCACGACGTCCGCGATTGCGCCGGATGCCTATACCGTCGAAGTGAAAACCATCAAGGTTTTGCTCGACAAGACCCCTTCGCTGGCCAGCGTGGGCGGATCGGTGAAGATCATTGATGCCCGTCTGCCGACGCCTGTTATCATCGGGCGGACAGGGAAGAGCACATATGCGGTCGTATCGTTGCTCTGTCCTCACCGGGGCGTGGAGGTAGAGTACCGGCATGAGGACAAGATGTTTCGATGTGCCAGTCTGGGTCACTCCAAATTCGGCACGGACGGCAAGCTGATCAAAGGGCTGACCAAGAAATCGCTCAGTCCCTATGCCGCCACACTCGATCCAACCGATAAGAACCGCTTGGTTGTCACACTCTGATGATTGATCACTTCGATCTGCTTGCGCCCATTTACGAACGGTTGATTCCACCTTCGGATGCGGAGCAGTTGCGCACAATGCTCGAACTGTCGCCGGAGCACACGTTGCTCGATGCCGCAGGCGGTACCGGGCGGGTGTCAGGGACGCTGGCTGGCGCAGTCGCTCGTATCGTGGTCTGCGACGCCTCACCCTGCATGTTGCGGCAAGCACGCCGGAAGGGGCTTGAGACCGTACAGACTGAATTGGAGCGTCTGCCGTTCGCGGATGCGACATTCGACCGCATCCTGTTGGTCGATGCGTTTCATCATGTCAAAGATCAACGCGTCGCGCTCCGCGAATTATTGCGCGTCCTGAAACCTTCCGGTCGGCTGGTGATCGAGGAGCCGGATGTGCGGCGCCTGCCGGTGAAAGGTGTCGCCCTTCTGGAAAAGCTCTGCCTGATGCGAAGTCACTTCAAGTCGCCGAACGCCATGATGACGATGATATCGGAACTCGGAGGGTGTCCGACACTCGTCCACGAGGATCATTTCAGGGCATGGATCGTCGTACACCGAAGAGACCGTGCAATAGAATCGGCATGTTGACGCACTCTTGAAGATTCTCCAACTCCTGTAAAATCCTCTCAACATGCTCGTGGCAAGTGATTCACAATGCCCATC
>JAPLUJ010000309.1 GCA_026397695.1 Verrucomicrobiota bacterium
CGGTCATGGGCCGTTGGGCCGGAAGATGTTTTGACACGGCGAGGGGCGTGCGTTCTCCCGCGCCAACGGCGCAATGCCATACCAGCCTATGGCAACGCCATAGGAACCGGCATCCCCCCAACGAGTAGAGGGCCAACGGCCCTTTCCATCATTCGAGACGGGACGTTGGCGCGGAAGAATTGTGGATACGGTCCATGGGCCGTTGGGCCGGAAGATTTTTTGACACGGCGAGGGGCGTGCGTTCTCCCGCGCCAACGGCGCAATGCCATACCAGCCTATGGCAACGCCATAGGAACCGGCATCCCCCCAACGAGTTGAGGGCCAACGGCCCGTTCCATCATTCGAGACGGGCAATCAGACTTTGCCGCAGATCGTTTGTCCGGTGGAGCGCAGGTCGTCGCAGGCCACCTTGAGACGGTTCGCAAGGCCGATCTCGGCGGCTTTCAGATAGGCGCGCGGGTCGTATTTTTTCTTGTCACCGACTTCGCCATCGATCTTGAGCACGCCTTCAATGTTCTGGCAGATATGGGTGACGATCGGGCGGGTGAAGGCGTATTGGGTGTCGGTGTCGATGTTCATTTTCACCACGCCGTAGTCGAGGGTTTCACGGATGTCGGAGAGGTCGGAGCCGGATCCGCCGTGGAAAACGAGATCCATTTCCGCAGCCGGGCCGTGTTTATCGGTGACGACTTTCTGGCCGTCGCGCAGGATGGTGGGCTTGAGTTTCACCGCGCCGGGTTTGTAGGCGCCGTGGACATTGCCGAAGGTGGCGGCGAAGAGGAAGCGGCCGATCGGTTGCAGCGCCTCATAGACGGCCAGCATGTCCTCCGGCGTGGTGTAGAGTTTATCTGCGGCGACGCCGGACGTATCATGGCCGTCTTCCTCACCACCGACAACGCCGGCTTCGACTTCGAGGATGATGCCCAGGTCGGCACACTCTTGGAGCAGTGCCTTCGAGAGGGTGATGTTGGCCGCAAGCGGGAGTTCGGAGGCATCTAACATGTGGCTTTGGAACAACGGCCCTTTGCCATCCGCGAGGCGTTTGCGCGAGGCTTCCAGCAACGGGCGGAGGAAGGAATCAACCTTGCCGGGCTGGCAGTGGTCGGTGTGGAGGGCTACCAGCACGTTGTATTTCTCCGCCAGCAGATGGGTGGCTTCGGCGAGAACGATCGCCCCGAAGGCTTCATCGCCGACGGCGGATCCGGAGGCGAACTTGCCGCCACCGGTGGAGATTTGGATTATTCCGTCGGATTTCGCCTCGGCGAAAGCGCGGAGCGCTCCGTTGATGGTGGTGATTGAGGTGACGTTGACGGCGGGGTAGGCATAGCCGCCTTTTTGGGCGGCGTCCAACATGGCACGATATTGCGCGGGAGTTGCGATTGGCATGACGGGGTTGCAGTAACCAAGGTGGGCACGGACGACAAGTCATAATGCAGAGAATTTTTTGCGGGTGGGATGGCTTGAGACGGTTTGGCTTGCCAATTGCGGTGTGGTCGTATTGATTCATGGCAGATCATGAACGCCCCCGAATCGATTGTGTGCAAGCCGACCCTCTGGTTTTTGTTTCGCGCGCTGGTGATGCTGGTGATGTTCAGCGTGTTTGCGGTATTGTTCTATCTGGACGGTTCCACGGGATACCGGAAAAAGAACGAGATTTTCTATCTGCACCGGACATTTGAGCAGGCCGACAAGGAGTTTGCCCGGATGAATGCGGACGGCTCACTGACACCGGAAGCATGGCAAGCGTATGCGGCCCAACAATCGGTGAACTTCCCACCAGACCGCAACTTGCTGCCGGCTTCGCTCGAGTTGCCGATGCCGTGGCCGGCAATTCTCCACGACTACGCGCGGATGAAGCCGTTGCAATGGAACCTCCTGTGGCGTGAATACTCGAAGGAACGCGGGCTGGACGCCACGCCCAAGGAAGCGCCCTACGACGCCCGCAATATCAAGGAACAGTGGATCGTTTGCTGGGTCTGCCTGGCGCTGGCGGCCGCCGCCGCATTTGTCCTGCTGCGCACGCTGCGCCGCTCGATTGCCGCGGATGACGAGGCCATCACCACCCAGCAGGGGCGTCGGATTCCCTACACCGACCTCAAATCGCTCGACCTGCGCAAGTGGGAGACCAAGGGCTTGGCATTTCTGGATTACGACGGAACCGCTGGCACAGGCCGGATCCGCATCGACGGTCTCACCTACGGCGGATTCAAGCAGGACAACGACGAACCCGCCGAGCGCCTGATGAGGCTCATCCGGTCACGCTTTACCGGTGAAATCATCGAATACGCTGCCGCTTTCCCGGCCGCCCCGCTTGCCGCCCCGACGGACAAGGACATGCCTGACAGGTGAAATCAGGGGCATGAAAACCCACTGATTTTCCGCTTTGCAAAATATTTTGCTCTTCTGTTTTGTTTTCGGGGTTGCAAAGTTGGGGTAACAAGCGATAAGCACCTGCAACGCCAACCACCAACCACTGCAACACATGTCAGATAAAAGCATTGAAACCCGTGTAAAGGATATCATCGTCGACCAACTTGGCGTCAACGCTGATCAAGTGACTCTCGAAGCCAAATTCGTCGAAGATCTTGGAGCCGACTCGCTCGACACCGTCGAACTCGTCATGGCCTTTGAAGAAGAATTCGACATCGAAGTGCCCGATGAAGAAGCCGAGAAACTCCAGTCCGTGGGTGACGTCGTCACCTACATCACCAACCAGCAAAGCTGAACCGCCAAGTAAACACTTTTTGAAAGGGCGGGCTCCCCACCGGTGTCCGCCCTTTTCCTTTTCTTTGCATTATGCCAGATTCGGGCGACACCCCCATGCCCATGCATTCGCAAGACGATATCCATTACGCGTTGGAAACCACGCGGGTTCTGCACGAACCCGATCGGCGGATCGATACCTTCGGCGAGACGCGCTTCGAGTTCCAACTCATCAGCGAGGGAAGCCTATCGCGAGATCGAACTCGAAGGATTCAACCCGTCCGCTAGAGCGCGCTTTGACAGGATGGTGGAAAAATTCCGTGCTGAAGGCAAGGATCTCGCATTCATGCAATACGGATTTCAATTCCGCCGTGGTCAGGTGCACGAGGAAATCATCCATGACACGATCGAAGCGGTGCGTGAGCGCGTGCTGGAGGACCTCCGCCGCACCGGCAATCCGGCGCGCGCCGTGATCGAGGGGGTTGACGACGCGTGGGAAATTTCGCTACTCAAGTTTTCCTTTGAAATGATCCTGCGTTCGCATGAGATCAATGCGTTTGATTTCAAACGGCGCGGGTTCATCTGAGATTTTCATTTTCATCCATGAGTCTTTGGACGCTCTTCAAATTGTTCGCCGCGATGGGTGTCTTGGCGGTCATGACCTTCACCGGCATGCTGGCCTACCATGTCGTCGTCTCGCCCCTCGGCCTATCATGTGCTCGTCTCGTCCCTCGGCGGCATCTTTACGCAAATCATCCCCAACCCGGCACACATCACCAACGGCCAGCCTGACAACGACTTCACCCACATGCTCGATGCCGCTGAAATGCCCGACATCGACCCCGGTGAAAAGGCGTTCCAGAAAGCCCACGAGTTGTTAGCACTGGGCAAACTCCCTGAAGCCCGCGAGAAACTCACCGCGATTGTCAATATCTTCCCCGCTTCGTCGTCCGCGCCCGTCGCCCGCCGCATTGTCGGCGAGATGAACCTTGATGAAATCCTCTCCACCTCGCATATGGAGGGGAAACAAATCCATGTGGTCAAACGCGGGGATTCCTTGCTGGCCATCGCCGCCCAATACAAGACGACCATTGATTGCATCATGTATCTCAACGCGATGATGGAACTGCGGCGCATCCACCCGGGGGACGAACTCGTCGTGATGCCGTTAGAGTTGCGGTTGCTGATTGAGCCGCAGCGCAAATCCCTTTCGTTGTGGGACGGTGGGCGCTTCATCCGCGAATACCCTATCCTCCACCTTGGCGCCCTGGCACGTACGCCCCCGAAGACCACCATCAGTTCGAAGTCGGCCGAGATCGATGGCCGCCGGGTCCAGTCACAATCCAAGGATTAC
>JAPLUJ010000307.1 GCA_026397695.1 Verrucomicrobiota bacterium
CAATCCTCAATCCTCAATCCTCAATCCTCAATCCTCAATCCTCAATCCTCAATCCTCAATCCCCTCACCCCCGTTTAACGAGTGCTTGGCAGCCTTTGATATCGAGTTTGCCAGAGGCGAGCACGGGGATTTCGGTAACGGCGAGGAGGTGTTTCGGGCACCAGAGCGAGGGGATTCCCTTATCTAGCAGCTTGTAGCGGAGGTCGAGGCATTCCTGTTCGAGGGCGGATTCCGCGAGGGTGGAGAGCAGCATGATGGCTTCGCCCTTGTGGGCATCCGGGACGCCGATGATGGCGATTTTACGTTCGGTTTCGCCATCCAGGCCTAGCAATTGGTTGATGGCGGATTCGATGGCTTCATGGGGCACCATTTCGCCGGCGATTTTTGAGAAGCGGGAAATCCGGCCCTCGATATAGAGGAATCCGTCGTCATCGACACGGCCGACATCGCCGGTGCGGAACCATCCGTCGTGCAGGACATCGGCGGTTTTTTGCGGATCACCGAGGTATCCGGCAAAAATATTGGCGCCCTTGAACCAAATGATTCCCTGTTGGTGGATAGGCAGCACCTTATCGCTGGCGGGATCGGTGATTTTGATGGCGAGGCCGGGGAGCAACTGGCCGACAGATCCGGGACGCGACGAGGGCAGGGTGATGGCGTGGTTTTCCGGTTCGGGGTCGGGGAGGTTGAAGTTGGCTCCGGGCGAGGTTTCGGTGAGTCCGTAACCTTCCTGCGGACGCACGTCGAATTTTTCCTCGAAGGCATCCGCTAGGGATTGCGGGAGTTTTTCCGCGCCGGTGACGACGAGTGTGAGCGAGGAGAGCTGGGCAGGGTCGATGCGCTTCATGTAGCCGCGCAGGAAGGTGGGGGTCGAGAGGAAGACGTTGACTTGATGGAGTGCGATGAGTTCGGCGAGGCGTTTGGTTTCGAGCGGGCTGGGATAAGTGACGAGGTTGATTCCTTCGATGACCGGGAACCAGAGGGTGACGGTGCAGCCGAACGAGTGGAAAAGCGGCAGGCATCCGAGGATGGTCGAACCCATTGGCAGGTCGAGTCGGGAGCTGAACTGGGTGACGTTGGCGAGCACGTTGCGGTGGCTGAGGATCACGCCTTTGGGTTGATCCGCGGAGCCGGAGGTGAATAACAGGACGGCCTCGTCATCGCCGCGACGTTTGTTGAGCCTGAGGATTGCGCCAGTCATCGCGACGGGAAGCAATTTGGTGAGGACGGTCCATTTAAAGATCTTGCTTTTGAGGGTGGGCAGGATGCGGTCGATGAGGATGAGATCGCGGTTGGGTGGCCATGGGAAGGCGGAGATCTTGCGGACGAAAGGATCGGCGGTGATGAAGCGGTCCACAGCGGACTGGCGGATGCACGAGCGGATGGCTTCAGGGCCGGCGGAGTAGTTGAGGTTGACGGGGGTTTTGCCGGCGAAAAGCACGGCGAGATTGGCGATGAGTCCCGATTTGCCGGGGGGCAGCACGATCGCCACGCGTGGTTGATCGGTCTCCATTTTGATGACCTTGGAAAAAGCAATGGCGGCCGCCAGCACCTTGTCATAGGGCAGTTCCGAATCATCGGCACCATCCACCAGATGGTTTTTCGATCCGTGTTTGCATAGCCCTTCGAGCAGGGTCATGGCGAGCGAGCGGGTGAACAATTCGCGTGAACTGAAAGCCTCTTCGGCGGCTTCCAGCAGTGACTGGCGGTAAGCCGCCACGCACGATTCTGCGGCGCTGATAGGTTTGGCGATGGCGAACACCGAGGTAGGCAGCGATGACCGATGCTCGATGCCAAGACTGGATTCCTGCGGACAATCGATGGCGATGGGCAAGACCGGCAATCCGAAGGCGCACAGCGTGCGCAGATGCGACGCGGGAATGTGGCAGGCCGTGGCGTTGCGAACGGCGACCCGGCCGGGGACGTAGATGAGAACGCCATTGTTTGCAAGATACGGCTGCAGTTGGGTGCCCGCAGCGGCCGGGGCACCGTCGGTGGCTGAAAACATCGCTCCCGAGTCGGATTTTTCGAGATAACCGCGCAGCGAGGGATCGTGCTGGGAGGATTCCTCAATGAGCCAGGTGATCTTGCGTTCCAAAAAGATTTTTTCAAGCTGCAGGAGTTGCTCGAAATTGAGGCGGCCGGGCATCACCAGAACGCCAGTGCCGGGAATGCGGTCCCGGTGGAGAATTTGTGTGGAGACGGATGACATTGCGGGAAATCTCGGGGATGTGGCGCGACCCAACGCCTCGCGCCACCCGCAGTTATGCGGATTTTCCCCTCCGAGGCACGGCTTTTCTCCAGAAAAATTCCGGCGGATCCCTGAGCAGTGGCCAATCGCGAAAGGGCGCGACCTGACAACGCATGGCAAATGGCGGGTGTGGGAGTTACCAAGGAGGGGCGGTCTCCGAACCGCCCAGCCCATGAAGAGTGAATGCATCGAGCTGGACACAGACAGCTCACTTGAAGGCGGCGGATCATTGGTGGCGAGTCTGGAGACTCGCGGTCCGGCGCAAGACACGCAAGCGCAACTGGATTTCTGATTATTATCAATGATGAATATGAGGATAAATTGAATTCCAACCACGGCCTCCGGCCCTGAGGGGCCTACGCCCCGGAGGGATGGCACGGATGATCACGGATATAGAGCAAACACCGCCACTCTTCCAATTTTC
>JAPLUJ010000339.1 GCA_026397695.1 Verrucomicrobiota bacterium
GTCTCCTGTCTCCTGTCTCCGCTGTTAGGACGGTCCCGCGTGCTGATCTCGTTGGCGAACATTCCCGCCGCCTGTCCTTGTTCCGGAACTTTGCGTGTCGCGGCTTCAGCCAGTGCGCCCCTCCGCGCAATTCCGCGTGCTTTGCCGACACCCGGCTAACGCCCCAGCCGCGCCTCCCGGTCTGCAATCAAAAATCCAAAATCAAAAATCTGAGAAAATACTCAGGCAGGAATGCCTGAGCTCCAATCCAAAATCTCCAAAATCTCTCCTCTTCCTCTTCATTTCAACCTTCAACCTTTCTTCCGCCCCCAACCCCAACCCCAACCACAACCACCGATTACTTCTTCTCTGACCCATGACCCATGACTAATCAACCAATGACCAACAACATTATGAAAACACAGAACATCATCCAACCTCTAAGAAATCATCTCAAACCCCTCGCCCTCGCGGGCGCAGTGCTGTGTCTGGCCACGTCGGCCCAGGCGGTGCCCGTCACCATCCTCAACGGCAGCTTTGAGGAGGGTCTCAATTCGATCACCGCGACCGTCGATGGTTTAATACCAGGGAAAGGGATCGGATATGTAACCTACGACTGCGTCGAGTATCCGGATATTCAGAAAGATAACAAGTTTGACGATTCTCTGGCTAACCCGCCGAACACTGCGGCTCCCAACCAGCCCACGGGCAATGCCGGGCGACCGCGTTACTGGACCTACACCGGTAACATTATTCAGGACAACATTGCCACTGACTCGCGGTGGCCAGGCGTGTGGAATAGCTGGACGGCGGGGCCGACGGACGGGCGCACGGCCATCATTCTGGACAACAGGTCGTGGGAGGGCGGAGTCCCCTCTGACGGTTCAGGCTACGTGTTTGCGAAGCAGACGCTTTCCTTGAACGTCGGACAATTGAAAGCTTTGGGCTCGAGTCTTAAATTGCATTTCGATGCACGGGAGCGCGAAGGAGATCAAACCGCGAATCCGGACGATCTGGACGGCGATAGCTTCATTAAAGTTTACTTCGAGGTCAACGGCGTACAGGACGTCGCAGGCACGTGGGAGACGAGATTCGATGCCACCCGGAAGGTGCGGACCTTCACGGCAATCAACGGCGTGAAGGCCTCAACGTATTATAGCCCCACGACCGCGACGAGAGACAATCCGGCGCGCAACAAGCCGGGTACAGTCGGTCCGCAGAACATGGACCCGTTCTTCGCCACGCTGGACCTTTCCGCGTACTCCAACGACAGCGCCGCCGTGACAATGGTCATCGAAAACCGTCGATTCAGGGATGGTGCGACGCAATGTCCGTCCGGGCGCGTTTACATGGACAATATCCGGGTGGAAGCGGTTTCTAGTGCATCCCCCTACGACACTTGGGCGGCCGCCAACGCCAACAACGAAGACCCCGATCTGGACTACAACAATGACGGCGTTGCCAACGGCGTGGCCTACTTCATGGACGCAACCGGTCTCGCCACCAACCCGGGCATCGTTGGCGGATCAGTGACCTGGCCCAATGGCGCCAAGATCCCCAAAACCGAGTATGGTGCTGGCAAACAGTTCGTCGTCCAAACCTCCAGCGACCTCCAGGTGTGGAATGATGTTGCCGATACGGATCCCAATCTCATCCTCACCGACTACAGCGCCGGTCCCCCGGTCGTTGAAGCTTCGGTCAAATACACCCTGCCTACGGGCGCGGCCAAGTCCTTTGTGCGCTTCAAGGTGACCCCGAACTGACCCGCAGCCCACGCTGCCGGGAAATCACCCGAACCCCCAACCAACCCAGGGCCGCCGGAGCAATCTGGCGGCCCTTTTGCGTTCTGCCTGTAGCGGCGGTCTGCCGATGGCCATCTCCGCTTCGCTTCGGTTGTGACCGTCGCACTCTTTCGCGATCCCGGCGATCCACATACAGGAAAGCCAGCGACGCTCATAGAGCGCCGCTACAACTCCGCACTCTAACGGATCACGCGCGTCCCATCTGCCTTGCCGCGCCAGCAAGGTCTTGCGGTAAGGAGGGGGGACCTTATTGTCCCCCTCTTCGTCTTACGTCACCAAAGACGCGACAGGAATGTCGCGACTCCTTAAATTATTGATCTGACAAATAATCAGGAATCCAGTTGCGCTTGCGTGTTTTGCGCCGGAGCGCGAGTCTTCAGACTCAGACATCCTGAACCCTGCCGGGTTTGAACGCTTGTTAGCCGCAAAGAGACACAGCAACCACAAACAATGAATACCATCAGGATTATTGCGTATCTTGCGCCCTTTTGCGGCAAAAAATACTCAATCCAAATCCCAATTCGTCATACTTTCAGGATGCCGGCCAGCACGGTGAGCGGAAGGATGCGGGCACGCGTGGCGGAGAACTCGACATCCTTGGTACCGCCATGCACCTGATAGAAGACGGGGATATCGGAACGGGCGGCGAAGTAGGGGATGTTCCGGCTGATGTCGCGCTCGCCGGTTTTGCATTCCACGGCAAAGGCTGGCTTGCCGCCACGCACGACGATGAAGTCGATTTCCCGTCCGGCGGAGTCGCGCAGGAAGCGCAGGCTCATGCTTTCGCCCTCGGTGTCTTCGAGATGATGGCAGTATTTGAGGAGCTGGGAGGCGACCAGGTTTTCGAAGCGGGCGGCGGGTTCGTCGCAGAGCGACCAATCCCACATGTAGAGTTTCTGTTCTTTTTTCGCCGCCCGCAGCTTGGGCAGGCCGTGAGGCTGGATGCGGAAACAGTAGTAGAGATTCTCGAGGATGCGGATGTAGCGGTCGGCGGTTTCAAAGGCCACCGCAAGATCCTGGCGCAGGTTGTTGATCGAGAGCGGGCTACCCACCCGCGAGGGCAGCACCGAGGCCAGTAACTCGACTTGGGAAACTTCCTTGACCTGTTCCAGACTGATCAGGTCTTCCTGGATGACGCGGCTTTGGCGCTCGCGCTGCCAGCGTTTCCAATGTCGGCCATCGGCCTTGAGAAATGGTTCGGGAAATCCGCCAAAGCGGAGTAGGCGCTCAAGGTCGGAAGCGGCGGGCTGCGGATTGATCTCGTAAAGCGAGAGCGGATGCAGGCGGTGGTAGTGGTAGCGGCCTTGCAGCGAGTCGCCGCCCTTGCGGTAGTGATCGAGTCTGGCGGATCCGGTGACGAGGATTTTTCGCGAGCCATGCTGCTTGTCATAGATTCCCTTGATCAGACCCCGCCACTGGCGGTATTTGTGAATCTCGTCGAAAATCAACAGCGCTTGGCCGGCCGGCAAGGCCCCGGCGAGGAGAAATTTGCGGTCCGCCAGATCGTCCCATGAAAGATAGGCCGGGTGTGTGGCTTTGGCCCCGTCCAGCAGACTGAGCGCAAGCGTCGTCTTCCCCACTTGCCGCGGACCGCCCAGAAAGACCATCTTTTCCTCAAGATCCGCCATCAGGATCGACCGTAGAGCACGTTGCATGGGGATAGTCTCGATCATGTGCTTTTTAGATTCAAGTCAAAATAATACATGCATGAATTCGAGTTTACATGGAGAAAGGATCAGGAGAAAGGGTGCCAGACCCTATGCGGATTGAATCACAGCCTTGTTACCCAGCCCCGGACAGCGGGTTCCATATATCCGTTTATAAGGTTCATGTGTTGGTTCGCCGGGATCCGCTCTTATCCGACGATGTCCTTCAACTCCCAGCCCTTGCGGAATTTCGGGGTCACGAATTCGTTGGCCTTTTCGTTGTTGGTGAAGCGGAGCTTGGCTGCGTCCCACAAGAGCTTCTCGTTGGGGAAGCGCCAACTGATAGTGCCGAGCAACAGCCACTCGACGAAAGGTCCGGCGATGCTGAAATCGGAACAGGCGGGCGGGCCGCCCTTGCAAGCGCGGATCCAGTCCTTGTAGTGGCCGGGCGAGCGCGGGATCACCGGCTCGGGCTTCGTGAAGGCATCCATCGCCGCTTTCGGAACCAGGCGCATTCCTTCACCGCGACTGCTGGTGGCCAGGAAGCCCTTGGTGCCGATGAAGAGTTCGTTTTGGTCCTTGAAGTCGTCGGGCGTGATGCCCTCCGGCAGCTTGTACATGCCGGCCGCCTTGCCTTCGTGCCAGTACACGGTAACCGGTGGCATTTTGCCGGACGGAACGTATTGGTTCGGGCGCTCGGGAAACTCGAACTTACAGGCGTAGTGCGGATAGGTCACCGCGTTGGCGCCTTCGACAAAGATGCATTCGACGCTCAAGGGCGCGCCAAGTTGCAGCCCCCAATTGGCCGGTCCGAAGATGTGGACACCCCAGTCGCCTATCATCTGCGTGCCGTAGTCGAGGAAACCCCGCCAGTGGATGGGCACGACCTTCGAGGTGTAGGTGTGATCGGGCGCACGACCGGTCCACAGGTTCCAATCGAGCGTTGCAGGCACTGGCTCAACGGCCGGCCACTCGGTGATGCCGCGCGAGAAACCGCCGCCGCTCATCGCGTGGACTTCCTTCACATCGCCGATGTCGCCGCGCCAAATCGTCTCGCAGGCGAGCCGAGTGGCTTCCGACGAGTAGCCTTGGTTGCCCATCTGGGTGACCACCTTGTACTTGCGGGCCGCCTTGGCCATCAGGCGCGCTTCCCACACCGTTTGGGTCAGCGGCTTCTGGCAGTGGACGGCCAAGCCGCGCTCCATCGCCCAGACCGCGACGGTGGCGTGCATGTGGTCGGGCACGGTCACCGTGATGCCGTCGAGGTTCTTGTGCTCCTTGTCGAGCATCTCGCGGAAATCGCGGTACTGCTTGGCCTTCGGGCGGGACGCTGCGGATTTGCCGAGGAAATTCGCGTCCACGTCGCACAGCGCGTAAATGTTCTCGCTTGAAACGCCGTTCACATCGCCGCCGCCCATCATGCCGCCGACCCCGACGCAGCCGATGTTCATTTTTTCACTGGGCGCGACACGGCCGGTGCCGCCGAGGACGTGGCGGGGCACGATCTGGAAAGTGGCGGCGGTGGCGACGGCGCTCTTGATAAATCGACGGCGGCCTGGGAACTTTGTTGGGGAATTGTCGGAGTTCATGGTGAAACGACGAGGTGATCGGGTTCAGGTAATTTCGGGTGGCGGTTCGGTTGCGATGGCACGGACATCAACGGGGATCTCAAAAAAGTGGCCGTTTTTGCGCTCCCGGAACCATCGACCGCAGGTTCGCA
>JAPLUJ010000032.1 GCA_026397695.1 Verrucomicrobiota bacterium
AACGCCGCGTTACGCTATGCGCCGACCACCAGGGAGTCGCATGGGCGAGGTAACAGAGGAGGACTCGTCGGCATGCTCCTTCCCCGTCCGCCAGGGATGAATGAGCGGAAAACGGATGAAGTGGATTCCAAAAGCGCAAACCAGCGTGTCTGGGAGCTTCGCAATGGCCAACCGAATGCCATCACCATCAGGCAGGGATTGAGCGACGGCCTTCTAACGGAAGTCTTGGGTGGGCTCGTTGAGGTTGGTATGGAGTTGGTCACAGAGGAACTGATGCCATTGAAATGAACGCAACCGAATCCCCATCACCAAATGGTCCGCCGCTAATGGAACTGCGGGGTGTTAGCAAAGTCTATGGCACGGGCACCGCGGCCATGCAGGCACTGGGCGGCGTGGACTTGCGCATCACCCGTGGGGAGTTCATAGCCGTGATGGGCGCGAGCGGTTCAGGAAAGAGCACCTGCATGAACATTCTGGGCTGCCTTGATACGCCCACCGCCGGCCAGTATTTCTTTCAGGGCATCGAAGTTGGCGCACTGTCCCGCAACCAGCGCGCGTTGCTGCGCCGGCACTACCTCGGCTTCGTGTTCCAAAGTTACAACCTCCTCAATCGCACCTCGGCACTGGAGAATGTAGAACTACCTTTGATCTATCGTCATGCCGGCGCGCGGCGGCACGCTCAGTCGTTACAGGCCTTGCGCGAAGTTGGACTGGCAGGTTGGGATCACCACACGCCCGGCGAGCTGTCCGGTGGCCAGCAGCAACGGGTGGCCATTGCCCGAGCCATCGTGAGCCGGCCCGTCGTGCTGTTGGCCGATGAGCCCACCGGCAATCTGGATTCCGCTCGCAGTGTGGAAATCATGCAACTTCTGACTACCCTTAACCGCGACCATGAACTCACGATCATCATGGTGACTCATGAACCCGACATGGCGGACTTCGCCAAGCGCATCGTGTATTTCAAGGACGGCTTGATTGAAAAGGATATCTCGCACCGGAAGGAGACAATGATATGCTCGCAATGACGTGGAACGCCCTGTTGCTGGCCTTGCGTGAATTGAGGCGCAATGTCATGCGCTCCATCCTGACCATGCTGGGCATCATCATCGGTGTGGCCGCAGTGATTATCCTTGTCACGCTGGGTAGCGGCGCGACACAGAAGGTGACCGAACAAATCGCCAGCCTGGGCAGCAACCTGCTCATGGTGAGTCCCGGCAAACGCATGGGGCCGGGCCAAAGTTCCGGAGCCGCCCCGTTCAAGCTGGCCGACGCGGAAGCCATTGCCCGGGATGTCCCGTCGCTTGCCGCGGTAGCCCCGGTGTCGAGTCGTTCCACCACGGCCATCTATGCCAATGATAACTGGTCCACCACCGTGACCGGCACCAGCGAGCAGTTTTTCACCCTGAATAACCGGCGCATCGAGGAAGGCCGCATTCTAACGCCTGCCGAGGTGCGCAGCGGCGCGGCGGTCTGTGTCATCGGCGAAACCGTGCGCGAGAAGCTGTTCGGCCGGCGCAATCCCATTGGCTGCAGGATTCGGTTGCAGAAACTTTCTTGTGAAGTCATCGGCCTGCTCAAACGCAAGGGGCAATCAAGCATGGGTCAGGATCAGGACGATCTCATTGTCGTTCCGCTGCGCACATTTCAACGCCGCATCGCAGGCAGCGACGACGTGAGCATGATTCAGGTTTCCGCCAAGGACGGTGCCTCCACCGACCGCGTAAAACGCGACATCCGCAGGATCATGCGGGGGCGCCGTCATCTTTCCGCCGGGCAGGAGGACAATTTCAACGTGATGGACATGAAGGAAATCGCCTCCATGCTGTCCGGCACCACCACGATGATGACCATGCTCCTGAGCGCCGTGGCGGCGGTGAGCCTGCTGGTGGGCGGCATTGGCATCATGAACATCATGCTGGTGTCGGTGACGGAACGA
>JAPLUJ010000736.1 GCA_026397695.1 Verrucomicrobiota bacterium
CCCGCCGCAGCGGCGACGCCTAACATCTGCTGGGCCAGCGTGACAAACTCCCGCAGTAACGGTGAAGCCGTCTTGCGCGGCCATACCAAGGCAAAGTCCACCCACAGTTTCGGACGTGCCAACGGTCGCCAAACGATTCCCCGTATGCCCTCGGCACGCTCGAAATGGGGCAGCACACTCAGTCCCACGCCCAGACCTATCAGCGCCAGCATGGTAGTCGGATAGCCACCGACCTCCTGCACCACCTGCGGGCGGAATCCGGCATTGGTGCAGTGGCGGAAAAATTCATCGTAAAATTCCGGCCGCGACTCACGTGTGCAGAACACGAAATCCTCGCCTGCTAGATCCTTGAATTCAAGGGATTTCCTGCGGGCCAGGCGGTGCGTTTCCGGCATGATCACCGCGAACGGCACCCGCCAGACCACCGCATGCTCCATGCCTGCGAGCGGGCCGGGCAGAGTCACGAAGGCCACATCGAGCGATCCCTCACGCAGCGACTTCAATTGGGCCGCCGGCAATTGATGGATGAAAGCGAATTCAGCCCGCGGATGCTTTGCGCGGAACGCCCGGATCACGGGGGACAGATGATCTAGGTGCAAACCGGTGGGAAAGCCCAACGTCAGTCGTCCGGCTATCGCCCCGCCGGCGATCCGCGCCGCATCCGCCGCCCGTGCCGCATCTGCTAGAACCGCCTTGACCCGCCGGTGGAATTCGCGTCCGGCCGTGGTCACGTTCACCCCGTGGCGGCCACGGTCTAACAATTTTACCCCCACTTCTTCCTCCAGATCGGATAGTTGTCGGCTCAGGGCGGGTTGGGCGACCCGCAAGCGTGCGGCCGCGCGGGTGATGTTGCGTTCCTCGGCGACCATGACGAAATACCTCAAATGCCGGAGCTCCATGGCCATGAGCATACCTTTCAGGCATGGGAGGTCCAGCTAAAGAAGTATGAGCGGCGCTGCGGATTCATGGTTTCATGGGGCATGAACGTCACCCTGTTTCCGCTCAAGACGCCGTTTCTCTTCCGTTGGCTTGCCGCCATGTTGCTGGTTGCCGGGTTGGCCTTTGCGGGTTACCACCGCTGGCGGGAAAGCCGTTGCTGGGTGGCGACCGACAATGCCTATCTGGATGGGCCGGTCCACCCGTTGGCCGCCCGTATGCTAGGAACGGTGACGGAAGTGTTCGTCGAGGAAAACAGCCGGGTCAAACAAGGACAGGCCCTCATCCATCTCGACCCTCGGGATGCGCAAACACGGCGCGACCAAAGTGAAGCGAAACTTTCCGAGACCCGGGCCGCCCTTGCTGCGGTGGAGACCGGCGTCATCCACGCCCAGGATAACGCCCGCCTCAATGACATTGCCCTCGACAAAGCCAGACTCGATCTCGAACGCATGAAGGGTCTAACAGGCGGAGCGCGGACGTCCGTGTCCCGTCAGGATCTCGATCATGCCCAAGCGGCTTATGACTCCGCAGGGGCTGCGGTCGTCTCGTCCCGCAGCGCCGTGGAGGTGGCCAAAGCCGAGATCGTGGTGGCACGGGCCAAGGAATCCTCCTCCTCCGCCGCACTGCAAGAAGCCATCCTGCAATGCGAATATACCACCATTTGTTCGCCGGTGGACGGTCGGGTGGGACGGCGCAATGTGGAGAAGGGACAACCGGTGATTCCCGCCCAACCGCTCATCGCACTCGTCGGTGATGATTTGTGGCTGACCGCCAATTTCAAGGAAACACAAATAGCATCTATCAAGCCAGGGCAAACGGTTCTCATCCGCTTCGATGCCTTCCCCGGGCGTGAGTGGCCGGGCACCGTCGAAAGTTTGTCGCCCGCCAGTGGTGCCCGCTTCGCCCTGCTGCCGCCGGACAATGCCACCGGCAACTTTACCCGGGTCGTCCAGCGCCTGCCGGTGCGTATTCGCATCCATCAATCCGTTCTGCGCGAACTCAGCCCCCACCTCGCACCCGGACTCTCCGCCAAGGTCCGGGTAAGGGTCGGCGCGGCCTCGCCCATTGAAACTGCGGCACCCATGCCCTCTGATCTAACGAACCGGTGATGGTGCCCATGGCCAAGGCGTCCTGCCCGGAGCCATCATCCGGGAGAAACTGAAATTCATCATCACGGATTAGCCATACGTGACGGGAATCTTTTAATGAATCATCACATAACATCCGCCGTCCGCGTGCCCCTGCGCCATTGGGTTGCCGTGCTCGGTTCGATGCTCGGGGCGTTCATGGCGGTGCTCGACATCCAGATCACCAACGCCTCGCTCAAGGATATTCTCGGGTCCTTGGGTGCCACGATGGAGGAGGGTTCGTGGGTCACCACCAGTTACCTTGTCGCCGAAATTGTAGTTATCCCTCTAACCGGTTGGCTGGCCACGGTGTTTTCGCCGCGCCGCTATCTGTTAGCCACCACCGCGGCGTTTCTAACTGCATCGGCGGCCTGCGCCTGGGCATGGGACCTGCACAGCCTCATCGCCTTCCGGGTGATCCAGGGATTCACCGGTGGCGCGATGATTCCGATGGCCCTCACGCTGGTGTTGCGTCTGCTGCCGGAAAGGCATCATGCTGCGGGTTTCGCCGTTTTCGGCATGACCGCCACCTTTGCTCCGGCCATCGGTCCGTCGATCGGTGGGTGGCTCACGGAGAACTATGGATGGCCGTGGATTTTCTATATGAATCTGGTGCCCGGTGCGTTCATGCTGACCGCCTTGGCCTGGGGCATGGACAAGGAACCCGCGCAACTCTCAAAACTGCGGCATGGTGATTGGGCCGGCATTTTCACCGTCGCCACGGGACTCGGTTGTCTCATCACTTTGCTCGAAGAAGGCAACCGCAATGATTGGTTCAACTCACCTGCCATGGCGGGCCTCGCGGCTACGGCCATCGTCATGCTGGGCGCGGGGCTTGCTATCGAGTTGCGTTGCCGCGATCCGTTCATCGACCTCAGTTTGTTAGGTCAACGCGGGTTCGGAATTTCCTCCGCCATCGGCACCGTGTTCGGTCTCGGCATGTATGGTGTGATGTATGTGCTGCCCGTCTATCTGGCGCAAATCCAAGGCTACAATGCCGGACAAATCGGCCGCACGATCATGTGGAGCGGGGTGCCGCAATTGCTGATGATGCCAGTGGCGGCGTTGCTGGCTAAACGCTGGGACTTGCGCCTGCTCATCTCGCTAGGGCTGGCGCTGTTCGCCACCAGTTGCCTGATGAACGGCTACATGACCCATTGGACGGCACACGAACAACTGCGGACGACCCAACTCATCCGTGCGCTGGGCATGCCGCTGGTGATCGTGCCGCTCACCACGCTGGCCACACGCGGGCTGCCCGCTCACCGCGCGGGATCGGCCTCCGCGCTCTTCAACATGTTGCGCAACCTTGGCGGCAGTGTCGGTATCGCCCTGCTGGCTACCCGCATCGACGTCGCGGAAAAGATCCACTCCGTGCGCCTCGGCGAATCCATCAGCTTGTTGGATCTCGCAACCACCGAGCGGCTCCGGGCAACCACCGGTTACTTCGTGGCCCGTGGCACGGACCCGGTTACCGCCGGCATTCGCGCGCTCGAAGTACTCGATCTAACGGTGCGCCGCGAGGCCTTTGTGCTCGCGTTCGGCGATGCCTTCACGCTGCTCGGTGTAATTCTGTTAGCGACGATTCCGTTTGTTTGGTTCGTCCGGCCCAGCCGTGACCGTTAGCACGCGGATTGCTGCGTATATTACCACCGCGGCACGGGAAATAGGAATCTCCGAAGGATTGCGCAGCGATGGGGTGGACGCCAAACTCGGCGCGGTCACCCGTTTCACCTCGGTGGCCGATGCGGTGGAGTCCTTGCAACGGGCAACCCCGACGTGAGGATTTTCCCTTCGGCCCGATCTTACCCGATCCCCTTCTGTAAATCCCTAACACTCCACAGCGTGCCCGCCGCAGCCGCGCCGCTGCCGCGCCATCTTCTCGCGCCGTCCTTGCGCGTGCCGCCGAACCGGTCCCGACACAATCGAAACACTTCATCCACAAACCCCCGGCTCCCGATCACCGCGCCGTCCGTGAAATATCTAACACGACAACGCAACATCTTCCCTAGCGCCACATCCCGGCTCCGCTCCAGCATCTCCAACTCC
>JAPLUJ010000176.1 GCA_026397695.1 Verrucomicrobiota bacterium
CAATCCTACGACGAAGAAACAGCATTCAAAATCACCCCCAGGAATCGAGAACGACAACTTCTGAGAATCGAAAAGCAAGCGGCTCAATTCGGTTACAAAATCGTTGCCCTGACGTAAATTGAGATCAAGTTATTCAGAAGGATAAACACGGAAAGCGCACTCGATTTTCATGTTCCGCCCTCCGCCCTCCGTCCTCCGTCCTCTGACCTCCGACCTCCGGCCTCTGGCCCTCGAAGGCGGACAACTGCCAACTTTGTTCTTTCCGAATGTCGCTTTTCGCATGATCCTGCGCTTGTGGGCAAGACGTCGGAAAGGATTACTGGAGACATGCGCGAGCAGATCGTGACGATTCTGAGCGTGTTCCATCCTGGGGTGATCTACCTGTTTGGCTCTTATGGTACCGGCCGGGAGCATGCGGGAAGTGATCTCGATCTCGCGGTTTTACCCGGCTCGCCGATGGATCCGCTGGTATCTTTTGCGACTGCCAATGAGCTTTCCGATCGGCTTGGCATGCCAGTGGATCTCATCGATTTGAGTTGCGCCAGCACGGTGATGGCCAAGGAGGTGTTACGCACGGGGATTCCGTTGGATGTGGCGGATCGCCTGCGTCACCAGTCATTTGAAATGCGCACGCTGGCGGACTACGCCCGACTTAATGAAGAAAGAACGCCAGTCCTCCTATCTGCGCCATGACGGATGATATCACACTGAACAAAACCGCGATCATCCGCCGTTGTCTGCAACGAGTTGACGCGGAGTTCCAACAAAATACCTCAAGGTTGGATGATTTCACGGTTCAGGACGCGATCGTCCTGAACCTCCTTCGTGCTTGTGAAAGCGCCATTGATTTGGCGATGCATCATGTGGCGGACAGACGGCTAGGGATTCCCCAACATAGCCGGGAGGCGTTCGAATTGCTGATGCAACACGGGCTGCTCACCCAGACAACCACAAGCGCCATGAAAAACATGGTCGGTTTTCGCAACATTGCCGTCCATAGCTATCAGCAGCTCCAACGTCCGGTTTTGGAAGCGATCCTGCTGCGCCATCTGGGCGATTTTGAAACCTATCTTGCCGAGATTGCCGCACTCCGCGACACTTGATAGCGTTCCGTCCTCCGCGTTCCGGCCTCTGTCACAAGTCCGGGTTATCGGGGCCGAAGTGTTTGAGCATGACGAGCGGGTCGCTTTGGGACGGGTTGGTGATGGTCACGCCGGCCATGGCGGCGGGTTCGCTGACGAAGAACTCATCGTGTGTCAACTGGCCGAAGCGGATCAGCGCGGGAGTTGCGATGTCCCACACGCCCATGCGGCCGTGGCCCTGCATCAGGATCAGGCCGTAGGCGGCGGCGTCCCTGATGGTCACGGTGGCGCCGGGCAGGACGGTGAGTTCCTTGGCACTGTAGGCATTGGAGTTGTAACAGATCCAATTTTCCAGGAATCCCGCGGATTGCATTTCGGCCGCTGGTCTAACATGTTTGGGGCGCATGAAGTGATGAGCGCGGAAATCGACGTCCACGTTGGGTTCCCAGTCGATGACTTCCATGAGGTAATCGATGTCACCCATGCGCTCGGGCGGGGTATCCTTCCACAGCAGTTCTTCCGGCACGATGGCGGTTCCGACCAGTGATTGATACATGGCAAACACATCGGACGCCTTTTGAGGTTCATAGGTGCAGAGGCTGCCCGGCGCGTGGAGGATGCCCGGCGGGATGTCCCAGCCGGTGCCCGGCTCGAG
>JAPLUJ010000495.1 GCA_026397695.1 Verrucomicrobiota bacterium
ATAGGGGATTGTGGATTGTGGATCGAAGATAAAGAATCGCCCGGCATCGCTTTCCATCCACGATCTTCCATACACAATCCACAATCCACAATCCACAATCTTCGATCCCCCACGGCACCCTCCCCTGGCTCACTGGTCAAAAATCCATCGCCGTTCCCGCCCGCCGCCGCCAGCCTAACAAAAAAATCCTCGCCATCCGCGGGGCCACCCGGCACAACCTCAGGAAGTTCGACGCCGATCTCCCGCTGGGACTTTTCATTTGTCTCACCGGAGTGTCCGGTTCTGGTAAGTCCACCTTCGCCCACGACGTTGTCTATCTGAATCTGGCGCGCAAGTTCGGCGTGGCCACCGACGCCGATCCCGCACTCGTCAGGGAACTCCGCGGATGCCAGCATCTCGGCGGCGTTGAAAGGGTCGATCAAAGCCCCGTCGCCCGCACGCCGCGCTCCACTCCAGCGGTTTTCCTCGGTGCCTTTGACCCGATCCGCCAACTTTTCTGTGAGACTGCAGCCGCGTGCTCGGCGGAACTCAAGCCCGGGTTTTTCTCTTTCAACTCCGGCGACGGCCGCTGTGACCGCTGTGCCGGCAACGGCTTCGAAAAAGTCGAAATGCAATTCCTCTCCGATCTTTACGTCACCTGTCCGGACTGCAATGGCCGCCGTTACAAGTCATCCACCCTCGAATACACCTTCAACGGCCGATCCATCGCCGATGTGTTAGACCTCACCGTCGCGGAGGTGGCGGCGGTTTTCAACCACCATGCCGATCTATCAAAAAAAGAGACGCGCCTCATCGAGCAAATTCTAACCGCCCTGCAACCGCTCACCGATGTCGGTCTGGGTTATCTCAAACTCGGGCAACCCCTCAACACCCTGTCTGGCGGCGAATCCCAGCGCCTCAAACTCTGCCAACTCCTCGCCGCCGGGACCGCGAGTCTCCAGACTCGCCAATCTTCCTCTGCCTCTTCCACTTCCTCTTCCAAAATCCCAAATCCCAAATTACTCATCCTCGACGAACCCACCACCGGCCTCCATTTCTCCGATATCGCAAACATGTTAGGCGTGTTCCAAAAACTCGTCGCTGCCGGTCACACGCTGTTGGTCATCGAGCACAATCTGGATGTCATCAAATCCGCCGATTGGATTCTCGATCTCGGTCCGGAGGCCGGCCCGCACGGCGGCCAACTCGTGGCGAGCGGCCCGCCCGAAGCCATCGCCAAACTCGACACCCCGACCGGGCGATTTCTGCGCGATGCCCTCAATTGTGGCCGCGGCGTCCCGCCGCAGGCCGTGGCGGTGGCGTCCCGCCGCCGTGCCCTATCCAAAATCCAAAATTCGCCATCCACCATCTCTCTCCGCGGTGCCCGCCATCACAATCTCAAGAACATCGCGCTCGACATCCCGCGCGACCAGTTGGTCGTGATCTCTGGCCTATCAGGATCGGGCAAGTCCACCCTCGCCTTCGACATCCTCTTCGCCGAAGGCCAGCGACGGTTCCTCGATTCAATGTCCGCCTACGCCCGCCAATTCGCCGAGCAGTTGGAAAAACCTGAAATCGACCAACTTGCGGGCCTCCCGCCCACCGTCGCCATCGAACAACGCGTCTCCCGGGGCGGCGGAAAATCCACCGTCGCCACCATCACCGAAATCTGGAACTTCATCCGCCTGCTGTACGCTAAACTCGGCACCCTGTACTGCCCGGATTGCCGCGTCCCGGTCGCAAAACAATCGATACCCTTCAAACAAAAAAAAAAAAGGGACCCGTCACGCTGTTAGCCCCGCTGATCCGTGCCAAAAAAGGCTACCACACCGAGATCGCCCAATGGGCTCTCAAACAGGGCTTCACCCGCCTGCTCGTCGACCGCCAATTCAAGAACGCCGCGGACTTCACCCGCCTCGAGCGTTTCAAGGAGCATGACATCGATGTCGTGGTGGCGGATTGCATCCGCCGGTCTTCTAACAAGAAGCTTCCATCCCCGATCTCCCATCTTCTATCAGACATCCAGCGCGCCCTTTCTATCGGCAAAGGCCTCATCAAGCTCCACACCTCCGACAACAAATTCATCCTTCTTTCCACCAAGGCCAACTGCCCTTGCTGCAACCATTCCTTCGAGGATCCAGACCCGCGGCTGTTCTCCTTCAACTCGCCCCACGGCTGGTGCCCGGAGTGCCGCGGCCATGGCCGCGTCCCGCAACACCGCCACGCACTCGACACCACGCGTTTCGATTCGGTCCTCGAAGCCGAACTCGATGCCGACCGCGTCCTCGAACGCATGGAGGATGCCGAACTCATCGCCTGCCCCGCCTGCCACGGCACCCGCCTCAATCCCACCGCCTCCGCCGTCCGCCTCCATCATCATTCAAGTGGCTGCGGCGTCCCGCCGCAGGCCGTCGCGGCGACGTCCCGCCGCCGTTCTTCCCGAGTCAACCCGTCCCTCTCCATCGCAGATCTATCAGCACTTGCGATTGACGCCGCCTATCAGCATTTCGCCGCGCTCGTCTTCCCCGGCCAGCGCGAGGCGCTCATTGCCCGCGACATCCTGCCGGAAATTCGCCAGCGTCTCGCGTTCCTCCAGGAAGTCGGCCTTGGCTACCTGCAACTTGATCGTTCCGGCAACACGCTCTCCGGCGGCGAATCCCAGCGCATCCGCCTCGCCGCCCAACTCGGCTCGAATCTCCGCGGCGTGCTCTACGTGCTCGACGAACCGACCATCGGCCTCCACCCGCGCGACAACGCCGCCCTCCTCAAAACCCTAACAAATCTGCGCGACCACGGCAATTCCCTCATCATCGTCGAGCACGACGAAGACACCATCCGCGCGGCCGACCACCTGATCGACCTCGGACCGGGCGCGGGCCGCTTCGGCGGAGAAGTGGTCTATCAGGGAAAGCCGCCGGGGCGCTCCTCTGCCAAAGCAAAAATCCAAAATCAAAAATCCGGTATTGCATCTCCCACGCTGCGTGCGCTTGCCCATCCGTTGGTGCATCCCACCCGTGGCTCACGCCGGGCGGTGCCGCCAACGCATCCCTTCCTCACGCTCACCGGTTGCAACGCTAACAACCTGAAACGCCTCACCGCCGCAATCCCGCTCGGCCGTCTCACCGTGCTCACCGGCATCTCCGGCTCCGGCAAATCCACCCTCATGCACCAATGCGTGGCGGCGGTTTTCAACCGCCAAACCAAATCTATCAAAACATTCGATGCCGCCACCGGCGGCAACTCCCTAACATCCTGTTATGAGGTCGACCAATCGCCCATCGGCAAGACCTCGCGGTCGTGTCCGGCCACTTATGTGAAAGTCTTCGATCACATCCGCGCGCTCTTCGCCCAACTCCCCGAGGCCCGCATGCGCGGCTTCGATGCCTCCCGCTTTTCCTTCAACACCGAGGGCGGACGCTGCCCGGAATGCAAAGGCAACGGCCGCGTGAAATTGGAAATGGATTTCCTGCCCGCCACCTGGGTCCACTGCGAATCCTGCAATGGCCAACGCTATAACCCAGCCACCCTCGAAGTAACTTTCCGCGACCAGCATATCGGTGCCGTCCTCGCCATGACCATCGATGCCGCCGCCGCCTTCTTCGCCGCCCAACCCCGCATCGCCGCACCGCTGCAACTCATGGCCGACACCGGCCTCGGCTACCTGCAACTCGGCCAACCATCACCCACCCCCTCCTGCGGCGAAGCCCAGCGCATAAAACTCGTCTCCGAACTCATCAAGGGACTTTCTATCAAACCGCAAATCTCAAAGCTCAAAGCTCAAATTTCCAATCTCTATCTGATCGAGGAACCCACTGTCGGCCTTCATCTGGAAGACATCAAACGCCTCATCGACATCCTCCACCGCCTTGTCGATGAAGGCCACACTGTTGTCGTCATCGAGCACCACATGGCCATCGCCGCCGAGGCCGATTGGATCCTCGACCTCGGCCCCGAAGCCGGCGATGGCGGCGGCCAAATCGTCGCCCAAGGCCCGCCCGAAAAAATCATCACCTCCAGGAAATCCCGCACCGCACCGTTTCTCCAACGGGCCTTGCAACCCGCCAAATTTCCCTAACCCGTAACACCCACCCCCATGAGACCGGAAGC
>JAPLUJ010000567.1 GCA_026397695.1 Verrucomicrobiota bacterium
CATCTGGGTTGAACTTCCTGCCGTCGATGAGGTCAAGGCCAAGCCCGCTCGCGCTCGCCGCAGTCGTGCTAAGACCCAGCCTGAAGCAGAGGCGCAAGCTGAAGCGGTGGAACAAGCCCCCGTTGAAGCGCCCCCCTGTGCAGAAGTCATCGCGTAGCGGGCGCGGGCCACCAGCCTCGTTTCCGCCAGATCGACCGCCTGTGGGCAGCTCGTGCCAGTTCTGAAGACTCCCCGCCACACGCCCCTGAAAATTTCCAAAATATGGCTTTGAAATACTGATAAAAAAGGGTATGGTGCGCCATGTTCTTCGCAGAGTTGCCCTTCTTCAAAAAGGCTGTCGGCAACGTGCTTTCGTCCTCCGAGCTTCTCCGGGTGAAGTTGGAGTTAACAGGCGATCCATCCCGTGGTGCTTTGATTCAAGGCTCAGGCGGCATTCGCAAATTGCGGGTTGCGGCCGGCGGCACGGGCAAAAGTGGCGGGGCCAGAATGCTCTACTACCTCGTGGCCGACGATGCGATCATCCTGTGCTACATTTACCGCAAATCCGAAAAAGAAATTCCCACACCAACCGACCTGCGGAGAATATCGAAAGAACTCAAACGAGAAAACCAATGAAAAAGACCGAATTGCAAGCCATGAGCCGCAAAGCCGCCGCAGTGGGCCGCGGGGAAATCCGCGCGGCGCGTGTCACCCGGCTCGAGATGCTGCCGGATGGCAATGTCACCGAGATTGAAGTGAACGCTGAGGATTTCAGCAAGATGCGGGCCACCGCGTGGAAGGAGAAAACCGAGGCCGCCCGGATCCGGCAACGGCTCGGGATGACTCAACCTGAATTTTCCGCGCTGCTCGGAATCCCGGTTGCCACATTGCGGAAATGGGAGATCGGGCCAAGCCTGCCCAGCGGTGCCGCGCGCACCCTTTTGCTATTGGCCGAGAGGCATCCTGATCTGGTGCGGCAAGCCGCCGTGCGTGCGGGGTGTGCCACCTGACGCCATCGATCCGTTCGCCGTTTTCGCGGGCGGCCCGCATCAGATCATAGTCCATCCGGAGACGGAGCCAGAAGCCGGGAGAGGTTCCGAAGTAGCGGCTGAGGCGCAGGTCGTATTCCGGCGTGCAGCGGCGGCGGGATTTCAGACATAGTGGAGTTCGCGGGCCTTGGTGTCGATGGCTGCGGCGTTCTCAAGCAGTTCCTGGATCGGGTCCCAGCGGCCGGAGACCAGCGCCTCGCGGGCGGAATCCGGCATGGTGACCGGGAAGTTCAAGCCGTCGGAGGTGCGGACTGTTAGAGCGACCACGTCGATGGTGACGGTGGTGGCGGGATCCTTTTCGATAGCCATGCGGAGTTGTTCGACAGCGGCGGCGGAGGCCATCACGCAGGGCATGGCCAGGGTGGTGGAGTTGCCGAAAAAGATCTCCGCGAACGACTCGGCGATGATGCCGTGGAAGCCGAATTTTTTCAGCGATTGGGGGGCGTGTTCACGCGACGAGCCACAACCGAAATTCACCCCGGCTATCAGAATCGAAGCGCCGGCGAAGCGCGGGTCGTTGAGCGGGTGGGTGGTTGGATTGCCGGCTTCGTCGAAGCGCGCGTCGTAAAACGCGAAGGCACCGAGACCGTCGAAGGTGACACATTTCATGAAGCGGGCGGGGATGATGCGGTCGGTGTCGATATCAGCGCCGGGAATGAAAACCGCGCGGCCGGAAACTTGGGTGACGGGATCGAGGGGCATGGGAGATGAAGATGGAGATTGGAGATTGGAGATTTGAAATTTGCGATCAACCGTCCTCGCGGTATCTGAGATACCACGGGCGGATCACATCATCCGGGAATGGAGCGGAACGATAAAAATCGGAGACGTACAGGGTGAGGTCGATGGACTCCAAATGGACGAGAGAATCGAGCTGGGTGAAGATATGTTTTTTCCATCGGTCGGAGCGCCGCACGATGAAGATTTCCGGCCAATCCTGTTCGATGTAAACGATTTCCTCGACGCTGGGCATGCGTTTGTAATTGGCCAGCTTGTCACCGCGGTCGTTGCGCGAGGTGGAAGGTGATAGCACCTCAATGATGAGCTTTGGGTGGCGAACCACGTGCGAGTCGTCATCGGCCGGTTCACAAGTGACAAAAACATCAGGGTAGTAGTAGGCCTCCGTGAGGTCATCGGCGAGTTCCACTTTGACCGCTTCGATGAAGGTCCGGCATGGGCCTCCTTGAAGGTGGTTTTTGATCAGGAGCGCAGTGTCGAAGCATATCTCATTGTGCCTAAGGCTTGCTCCGGACATCGCATAAATGCGGCCATCCACGAATTCATGGCGGATGTCTGATTTGCGTTCTCCTTCGAGATACTCGGCGGCGGTTATGGGCAGTTGTCTGGCGATGCTGGTGTTCATGGCGTTAGAGTTTAGGCGACGGGGTTTTCCAAATGGAAAAGTTCGCGGGCATCGGAGATATAGCCGTTGATGGCGGCGGCGGCGACCATGACGGGTGACATCAGGACGGTGCGGCCGGTGGGCGATCCCTGGCGGCCTTTGAAATTACGGTTGGATGATGACGCGCAGAGTTCGTCACCGACGAGTTTATCTGGATTCATGGCAAGGCACATCGAGCAGCCGGCGGCGCGCCATTCGAAGCCGGCCTGGCGGAAGATTTCCGGCAGGCCTTCCTGTTCGCACTGGATGGCGACGATCTGCGATCCGGGAACAACGAGGGCTCTCACGCCCGCGGCCACGTTTATGTTCACGTCCGCCCCCACAAAAGTGTTGCACCTAAATCCAAGCATGGTGGTGACGGCAAACAGAGATGTCGCAACGGTTCCCCCTATCTGCGTGTTGAACGTTAGGCCGTCCGTGACGTTGTTCGTCCAGCCTTTCCGCCTCGTGCTAGAGTTGCCCACCGCGACAGTGACGGCATCCCCTTCAAGCTCAGTA
>JAPLUJ010000077.1:0-3658 GCA_026397695.1 Verrucomicrobiota bacterium
GCCCCTCATCGAAGGCGAAGAGGCCGCCGTTGTAGGCGGGGATTTTCAGCCCGCTGTTGCCTTTATCGACGGAGCGGAACAGGCCGCGGAAGTTGTCCCAAATGGGCTTGGGGTTGTAGGGATCGCTGTGGAGAAAAGCACCACGCACGGTTTCCGGCGGCAGCAGGCTGCGGTCCTCGCAGAACGAACAGAACAGGATGCGGTCCAACAGTTTTTGCGAGCAGCGGAGGATTTCCTGCGGGAGGACGGATGGATTCCCAGCGCGGAGACGGGCGAAGACGGACTGCCGCAAGTCGGCATAGAAAGCATAGAACTTGTTAGTAATCTCGCGCCCGACAGTTTCCGATTTGCTGAGCAGCTCCTTGAAATGGCAAGCGCCGGAGTCAGGCACCACCCGTGCCGCTCCTAGCAGGAAGATGAAGCGTTTGAGCAATCCGGCATCGCCCGCCAACCGCACGGTGTCGAAGCGCTCGTAGGTTTGCTGGTTCGAGCCCTTGTGATAGATTCGAGTCTCCCGCATGGAGGTGACAATGATCCAGTCGCACGGGAGATTGATGGCGTAACGGTAGCATTGATCGACTGCGGACATTTTCCGCCCGCCGAAAGGGATTTCCAGCGGATCACGCGTCCCCTTTCCCTCAAGCGCAACGATGTATTCCTGCTTGTCCGGGAGGAAACGGCCGAGCACGGCATCGGCCTGTTGACCGTCCACCACAACCTTGGTTTCACGCGACAAGGTGTAACTATCGGGAGATCCGGCGGGGCGGGTGTAGCCGAGCAAGGTGCAGAAAATGTCAGTGAGGAAGTCCGGCAGCAGGTCGGTTTCCTTGAGGCTGTCGGCCTGCCCGGAGTGGATGAGATTTGCCCAATGTTGCAAGCGGGGCCGGGAGTCTTCCACGGACGCCGGCAGAACGAAGTTGCGGAGTTGCCGGCGGATGACTTCCGGGTGGAAGAGTGGTTTGGATTCGACGGCCATGGGTCTGGCCGGAGTCTAGCGGACTGGCAGACCGATGGGAAGCAAGCAATGCCGCCACTCCCCTTGTTTGCTCATGGCTTGTGGTTTGACTGGCTGCAAGTTTCACCGCTCAGATCCCGGCTAACAACTTCCCGGCGGCGGCGGCATGGCGTGTTAGAAATTCATCGGCGAGCGCGCCGTAGGCTTGGGCGCCGAGGCCGTTGGGATCATGTTCGAAGATGCTTTTGCCGTGGCTGGGCGCCTCACCAATGCGGATGGTCCGCGGAATCACCGTGCGATACATCTGCTGCGGGAAAAATTTCGATACCTCCTCGACCACCTGGCGGGATAACAACGTGCGGCCGTCATACATGGTCATCACGATACCCTCTAACCGAATGTTAGGGTTGGCGTCGGTCTCGCGGATCTGGTCGATAACCTGGACGATTTTCGCGAGTCCTTCGAGGCCGAACCACTCGCACTGGAGGGGGAGGAGGATTTCATCCGCGGCGGCGAGCGCGGAAGTCATTAGCACCCCGAGCGAGGGCGGGCAATCGAGGAGGATGAAATCGAACGGGGCGTCGTCGCGGAGGGGCTGGAGCGCAGTGCGCAGCCGGGTGAGGTGGTCGTCGGCGCGGGCGAGTTCGATTTCGGCGCCGGCGAGATCCATTTCCGAGGGCACGAGCGAGAGGTTGTCGCGGCCGCTGGCGATGATCTGCTGGTGCACGGTGGCGTCACCGATGAGCACCGGATAGAGGCTGCCGCCTGGCGGCGGTTCGATGCCCAGGCCGCTGGTGCAGTTCGCCTGTGGATCGAGATCTACTAACAGAACACGCTGGCCGCGCCGCGCGAGGCCGACGGACAGGTTCAAGGCGGTGGTGGTTTTCCCCACCCCTCCCTTTTGGTTGGCGACGGCGATGACGTTCATGCGGTGAGATGGTGATCCGGCACGGAGCGACTTTCCGGGGATCCCGCCGCGCATGCAATCAAAACCGCAGCGCGGCCGCAAATCACCGAACTGCGGCACATGCCTTCCCGGCAGCGTGAGTGAACCAAGGGCAAGGAAGGGCGATCTCCGAATCGCCCTCTTGCCCATGGAAAGAGGGCGATTCGGAGATCGCCCCTCCTTGTTTGTTAGGCACCCGGCTCCCCGGCGAGTTTTGGCGGGATCAGGAACACCAGCGTGCCGTGACGCGCGGGAGGGCTCACTTGGAGGCAGGCGATGGCCCCCTTTTTCATCTCCACACTGCCGCCAGCGGCACCGACGATCCACTCGATCAATTGGGAGAAATCCGGTTCGTGGCCGACCAGCGCGATCTGTTTGAACTCCCCGAACGAGGCGAGTTCGCGCAGCGCCTGTTGCGGATTCATGCCACAAGCGAGCCACCCTTGAATGACGGCGCCAGGGATGCCCGCGGTCTCACAGAATTCATCCGCCGTCTGGCGGGCGCGAACCAGCGGACTGGTCAGCACGATCTCCGGCAGCAACTTCGCCCGCTTCAGGATCATCGCCGCCCGGCGTGCCTGGTCGCGACCCTTCTCGACCAACGCGCGCGCTCCGTCGCCCATGGGGTTGAGGTCTTCAGCCTTGCCGTGACGCAATAAGATGAGATTCATTTGATTGGCTATGTTGATATGTTATATCTGAAACCTGAAATTTGAAACCTGAAATTTGAAATTTGAAATTTGCAATCTGCGTTCTGCAATCTGCAATCTGCAATCTGGCGGGTGGTTACAGGGTCATTCCGCCATCGACGGCGATGATCTGGCCCGTGATGTAATGTGCGGCGGGGCTGGCGAGGAAGGCGACGAGGGCGGCGATGTCCCGGGGTTCACAGAATTTGCCGAGCGGGATCCGGGTGAGCACCGCATCCTTGACTGCTTGGGGAAGCTGGCCGGACATGTCCGTGTTGATGCATCCCGGGACCACGGCATTGCAGGTGACGCCGCGTCCGGAAAGTTCGCGGGCTATCGCCTTGGTGAAAGCTATCAGGCCGGTCTTGCTGGCGCAATCGTGGGTGAGACGATCATGACCCATCAGGCCGATCACCGAAGTGAGGTTGATGATGCGCGGGTCCTGCGCCTTCATCAGCATGCGCATGCACGCTTTCACGGTGTTGAAGGCACCCTTGAGATGGCTGCCGGGGTTGCCGGGATCCAAGTCCTCTTCCGCCATCGACACCCGGGAACTCCCGCAGGTTTCTTCCGCCTGATAGACCAGTATGCTCACGGGCCCTAACTCCTCACCGATCCGCCTCACGAGATCATGCACCGCCGCATGGTCGGCCACGTCCACGGCATATCCCGTGGCCGCCCCCGCAAAACCGGCGTTGATTTCCTCCGCGGTTTTCTCGCAACCCGCCGCGCTGCGCGCCACCACGGCGACCCTGGCCCCGTCCGCCGCCAAGGCACGGGCGATTTCCCGACCGATGGCACTATCCCCCCCGGTGACAACGGCGATCTTGCAGGCATGGTGTGACATGCAGTGAGCGTGAGGGAATGATCACCCGGAGTCCAGAACTCAGCAAACCACCTCGTTTTGGTCGAATGGCCGAGCAAGTGCGATTCCCTCAATGGTAGGGACGGTCGGCCTCGGCCGTCCCACTTGTCCGCCGGATGGCGGTGCGAATGGAGGGAGCTTGATTCGCTAAAATCCAAGCGCTTAGCCATTCGCTTCCTCCGTGTCCTTTCAGGCCGCAAGGC
>JAPLUJ010000077.1:3683-4787 GCA_026397695.1 Verrucomicrobiota bacterium
GCGCTTAGCCATTCGCTTCCTCCGTGTCCTTTCAGGCCGCAAGGCCAGTCACGGCGCGGCGCGGCCGCCACGCCCTACCATTTCAGGGAATCCGGCTTGCTCGACACTACGGCGTTTCCGAGGTCAAACGCTGAGTTGTGGAGTCAATCCGCGGACATCAGTATGTTAGAATTCCGATTGGAGTGGTGCGTGGCTCCGCCTTCAGGCGGAATCTTTTCACCTATAAACGTCACGCCGATGCCCGACCTTCACCACCACAACAATGAGTCGTGCATCTTCGATCTCATAGATGATTCGATAGTTGCCGTGACGAATCCGGTAATATTCCATGCCGGACAGTTTGATGCTACCAGGCGGGCGCGGATCCTCTCTGAGTGATTCAATGCGCTTGAGAATCTTGATGATATCACCCGATGGAATGTCCTTCGTGTCTTTGGTGACAGACGGCCGGATTACCAATTCAAATTTGGCCACGGCTTTTCAGTTTCTTCAGAAATGTTGCGTAGGAAATGGTTCCTTCTTTTTTTCTGCCTTCGATGTCAAGCAGATCCCCCAAATCCTCAGCCAGCGTGTCGCGCACCGCCCTGTTCACGATTTCGGAAAGGCTGGAATCGGATTCCACGGCCTTGATCTTGAGTGCCTTGTGCAAATCCTCCTGAAAATATACGGTCGCGCGTTTCATGCGGACAATGTGACGCCAAAACGTCACAACGTCAAGTTTCGTTAGAGCATCCGCAGCATGGCGATGGTTTCGGTGAATTTGGCGGTGGGTTGGGTGGCTTTGAGGCGGGGGAAGCGGCGGCCTTCCAACAGGATGTAGTCGCCGTTGCGGTGGAGCATGAGGCGCTGGCCGCTGATCTCTACGGAGCTGATGTTTTCGCGCGCGGCAAGCGCCTTGATGCGGGCAATGTGTAACAGGTTGGCGGCGGCGTCCGGCAGGCGGCCAAAGCGGTCGCGCCAGGATCTTTCGAGGGCATCGACGGCATGTTCGCTGTTGGCCTCGGAGAGTTCCCGATAGGCGGAGATGCGGAGTTGGGCGTCCTCCAACCAGGCGGCGGGGAGGAAGGCTGGGAGGCTGGCTGAGTGTGGATTGTGGATTGTGGA
>JAPLUJ010000480.1:0-6489 GCA_026397695.1 Verrucomicrobiota bacterium
GGCAGGGAGGAGGGGCTTGGCGGCTGCAAACCGCCGCCACGGACGACGATGGAGGCGGCGTTGACTTCCTCGGAAACTTCGAGGTTGTCGAGCTCGCCGGAGGCGCGCAGTTCGCGCATGCCGATGAGGGCGATGTCCATCAGGGTGATAGGCTTGTCCTCGCGGCCAAGCTGACGGCGTGTTGCTAGATAGGTTTGCCAGGCGCGCTGGACGGGACCGGTGCCTTCATCAAATGTGACATCGTCGATTTTGGTGAGAAAGGTCGTGTGGCGGCAATGGTCGGACCAATAGGTGTCGAGCATCCTGATTTCGGTGATGCTGGGGTCGCGCTTTTCGTCGTCGCGGAAATAGGTCTGGCAGAAAGCGATGTCCGCGACAGACATGGCGAGGCCGAGCGAAACGCGGATGGTGGCGGGGTTTTGGGTGGTGAAATTTGTTAGGATGGCAACATCGGGTGGGGAAGAGGAAGAGCGGCGACCGGTGATCGCCGCCACGGGCACCTCGTGGGAATCCACGGCATTGATGACGTAGGCCTTGACGCTGGCGATTTCATCGGCGGAAAGGCTGCCCTCGAGAACGATGACCTTGGCAGAGTAAACGGTGGGGCGCTCCTTGCCAGTGAGGATTTGAATGCACTGGGCGGCCGAGTCCGCACGCTGGTCGAATTGGCCGGGGAGATACTCGACGGCGAAGGCATGTTCGTTTTCCCCGGGTTCCAAAGAACGGGTGGTTTCATCCACCTGCGGTTCCGCTAGAATATGGCTGGCGGCGGCGTTGAACTCCTCCTCGCTGAGCCCCTCGATGTCGTAACGCTGGACCACCCGGACGCGTTGCAGTCCGGGCAGGCCCAGCGACTCGCGAAGATCGTGCATGAGATGGCGGGCCTCCGCGTTGTGGGCGGCCTTTTTTTCAACGAAAATGCGGTTCATCAGTGGCGGATCTTGGGGAAGCACCGGATGCTAAAGCCCCGGGCCGCCAGGGCAAGCGCAATGGCGGGAGAAATTGGGGGATGACCAATAGCCAGCCCGGGCAGAGTCGTCCACCCTGTTATCCGATTACATGCTTATTAAGAGCATCTGCCGAGCGCTTTGTCATGGAGCAGGGCCAACTCGGCCGGCGGCATGGGGCTGGGGTCGGGATACTCGAAGAATTTCCCTTCGAAGTTGCGCAGGGTGACGCTGCCGGGCGCGGTGTCTATCAGATAGTTCGGGTTGATGGGGATTTTACCGCCGCCGCCGGGGCCGTCGATGACGAACTGGGGGACGGCGTAGCCGGAGGTGTGGCCGCGCAGTCCTTCGATGATGGCGACACCTTCCGCGACGGAGGTGCGGAGGTGGGACGAGCCGTTGATCAGATCGCACTGATAGAGGTAATACGGCCGGACGCGGCACATCAGCAGCTTGTGAACGAGTGCTTTTTGGACGGCCACCGAGTCGTTCACACCACGCAGCAGTACGCTTTGATTGCCTAACGGAATACCGGCGTCGGCGAGGCGGCCGAGCGCATCGCGCGCTTCCAACGTGAGTTCTCGCGGGTGGTTGGTGTGGATGGAGATGAACAACGGGTGGTGCTTTTTGAGCATGGCGCACAGATCCGGGGTGATCCTCTGGGGCAGGAATATCGGAATGCGCGAGCCGATGCGGATGAACTGGATATGCGGGATGGCCCGCAGGCGGGTGAGGATCTTGTCGAGCCGCTCGTCGGAAAAGAGTAACGGATCGCCGCCGGAAAGCAGCACGTCGCGCACATGCGGGGTTGTTTCCAGATACCGGAACGCCGCTTCCCACTGGGTTTCCAGATGCTGCTCGCCCACGCCCGAAACCATGCGGGAACGGGTGCAGTACCGGCAATACGATGCGCAATGGTCGGTTAGAAGAAACAGGACGCGGTCCGGGTAGCGGTGGACGAGACCCGGCACGGGCATGTGGGAGTCCTCGCCGCAGGGGTCCGCGCGTTCTTCCGGCGCGTTCCAGCCTTCCTCGATGCGCGGGACGACTTGCCGCCGGATCGGGCACGCCGGATCCTCACGATCGATTAGATTGAAAAAATGCGGGGTGATCGACATCGCAAGCTTGTGCCCTGCGAGCAGGACGCCGGCGCGTTCCTCGTCGGTGAGTTGGAGGCGTGCTGCGAGGTCGCTGAGGGTGTCCACCCGGTTGCGCAACTGCCACTTGTAGTCACTCCAGTGGTTCATCGCATCCCGCGGCCAGTAGCCCGGGGCGTGGGAGATGAAGGCGGAGTCGAGGTCGGATGGGAGTGTGGGGTCCATCGTCAGTCTTACGGGTTGGGCGGGTCATCGGATGCGGCGGGTGGCTCCGGGTCATCCTCGATTTCGGACTCCACCTCGATGCCCTTTCGCATTTTCTGGGAAATCCACGGGCGGATCATGCCATAGAGCAGATACGCGCTGAACAGCACCACCGGCATGATGTAGTGGAACTGCACGGTGATATAGATCAGCAGCACGGTGATGACAATCGCGCCCAGTGTGCCGCGCGTCCGCCAGCCGACCTTCTTGAAGCTAGGATAACGAATCGTGCTGATCATCAGCAGCGAAAGTCCGAGCATCACCCCGGCAAGGACGAATTTCCAGACCCCGAGCTCATGGTCGTTTTCATAGAGATCGATGAGCAGGAATGTGAGTGAGGCGATGAACCCCGCAGCCATCGGGATGGGCAGGCCGTGAAAATCGGAGGAATCGCCGGGTTTTTTCGGCAGGGCGGCCAGACAATTGAATTTCGCGAGGCGCATGGCCCCGCAGATCAGATAGATCAGGGCGATCGCCCAGCCGATGTTTTTCGGCAGCGGGAACAGCACCGCGCGGGACAAGAGCATCGCCGGAGCCATGCCAAAGGAGATGATGTCGGCCAACGAATCGAACTCCCGTCCAAATGGGGAATCATGGCCACCAAAGCGCGCCAAACGACCGTCCAGCATGTCAAACAAACAGGATCCGAAAATCAACAGGATCGCGTATTCGTAATAGTCACGGGAGATTTCATAGTATTTCTTGGCGGAAAGAGGTCCATGATCGGACATTTCGACCTGCACCTCGATGAGCCCCTTGAAAATCATCAGCACGGCGAAAAAACCGCACGCCAGATTGCAGGCCGTCATCAAGTTCGGCAACAAGTAGATTCTGACTCCGTCCGGCTTGTGTTCCGTCGACATGGGAGGCAGTATATGCCGCCCGGAAGGTCGGTTCAAGGCCAATGCCTTTATGGGTGCAGGATTTTCGGAACCACCGGGGCGCGCAGACGGTGCGCCTGCGGGAAATTCGAACCCAACAGCGGGCGGCAGTAGTTGCGGAAATCATCGGTCACGCCGTTGCTGGCCTCATTGATGAAGTGGTCCGGCATGTGGCGGGTCTTGCCGGCCACCCGGTGGATCGGGACCAGTTCGTAATCCACGCTGTAGTCCAGCACCGGGCGGCGTATGACCACCGTGCCATCGACGTTGTCCCACATCGCGTATTCAACGGCTTTTTCTCCGACCTCACGCGCTTCCTGCGCATCCCGGTCCGACCTGCATCCGATGAAGGAGCGCTGGAGATAACCGAGCGTGTCCGCGCGCACACGCTTGATGTTGAGGCCTTTTTTGATGGTCTGCGTGAGCACATCCCCCAGCGCGCCGGTGCCGGAAAGCTGGACATTGCCGTGCGCGTCACGTTCTTCCTCGCCCATCAACTTGCTGATCATCGGCGTGCCCTGCGCATCGGAGATGCCTTCGGAAACGGCAATCGTGCACAGACCGAATTGCGAGTAAACGCGGTCCACATCCGCCATGAACCGATCCGTGTCAAAGGCACGTTCCGGCACATATACCAAGTGCGGACCGTCATCGAGGTATTTCCGCGCCATCGCCGCGGCCGCTGTTAGAAAACCCGCGTGGCGTCCCATTACCACACCGATGTAAACGCCCTTGAGTGCCCGGTTGTCGAGGTTCACCCCCATGAAGGCCTGCGCCACGTAGCGGGCGGCGGAGCCGAATCCCGGGCAGTGGTCGTTTTCCATCAGATCGTTGTCAATCGTCTTGGGAATGTGGATGGCACGCAGTTCGTAGTTCGCCGCCTTCGCCTGTTCATTGACAATGCGCACGGTGTCCGACGAGTCGTTGCCGCCGACATAAAAGAAATAACGGATATCGTGGACCTGCATCACCTTGAACATGCGCGCACAGTAATCCTCGTCCGGTTTGTCCCGCGTGGATAGCAATCCCGATGACGGGGTGTCGGCCACTTGTTCGAGGTTGTGGGTGGTCTCGCGGGTCAGATCGACGAAGTCTTCCGCGACGATCCCCCGCACGCCGTGAACGGCGCCATACACCGAGGTCACCTGGTTGAATTTGCGGGCCTCCAGTGCGACACCCACAACACTTTGGTTGATCACATGGGTGGGTCCCCCTCCCTGTGCGACTAATACTTTTCCTTCTAAACGACTCATGGGGCGCGAAGAATTAATGATCTCCGAGCAGATGCAAGCCTTGAAACACAGATTTCGAATCATCCCATGATGATGAAAAAACTGCAACTCTGCGGAGCCACGTTGGTTTAATGCGCAGCGTATTCAAATCTTATGAAAAATCCTTGGATCTTCCCCGCAGCCGCGTTGGCTATTGGAGCCGTCGGCGGATATATTTCCGGTAAAAACACCAGCGCGGATTCCAACGGGGATCCATCGACCAGCGAGAAAACAGTCCGCAGAACGCGGTCCTCGAGCCGTTCTGATAACCCGGTGGCAGAACAGTCCGGCAAACATGCCACCCGTCCCACGGGAACCGAGGAAATATCCCGGATGCCAGGCAACTCGGGCCGCATCAAGGCCTTGATGGAGTTTTATGAGAACCTCACGCCCGACCAACTTGCGGAGGAAGCCCGCAAGCTCGATGGCCTGCCGATGAACGAGCGCATCATGGCCTCGATCCTGCTCTTCAGTCGCTGGGCCGAAAAAGATCCGACCGCAGCCATGGCCTATTCCAACTCGATCGGCTTCACGGGAATGTTCGTGCGTCCGACGATCCTCCAAAGCTGGGCCAGCGTGGACCCGGCCAACGCGGCCAAATACTATGCATCCAATCCACGGGAATTTGCCATGATGGGCGTGATGGGCGGAGGCCGCGGGCCCATGGGTGGGGGGCAGGGTGGTGCATCGATCATTGCCAGTGAGTGGGCCCGCCAGGATCCTGCCGCAGCCATGGCTTGGGCCAGCTCTTTGACCACCGATAAAAACCGTGCGATGGAGTCCGTCATCGGCGAAGTCGCCAAGACCGATCCGAAAAAGGCGGTGGCGATGTTAGCGTCGATGGACAGCACCGACAAAGGCGATGCCTATCGGTCGGTCGCGGCGCAGTATGGCACTGCCAATTTCAGTGAAGCACAAGCGTGGATCCGCACGCTCCCGGCCGAGGATCAAGCCGCAGCCCTTGCGTCGGCGATTGGCGGACTTTCTAACAAAGATCCGCAGGCTGCGGCAAAGCAAGTGGGGCTGTTGGAGGCAGGTGACGCCAAGAACGGGGTCATTACCTCAGTGGTGGAGGATCTGGCGCGGGTGGATCCAAAGGCGGCCGCGGTTTTCCTCAAACAGCAAGACAGCGAGAAGGCCCAGCAGGACGCCATGCGGCAGTTGATGCCCGCCTGGGTCGCCCAAGACCCGAGTGCCGCCCTGGCCTATGCCAACTCCTATGAAGCCGGGGGTGTACGCGATAGCGCGCTCCAATCCTATGTGTTCAGCAATAACAGCGTCGCACCCGCAGAGTTGTTGAAAGTGGCCGAGACCATCACCGATGAAGGGGACCGCTCCCGCTCCGTCGGCATCGCCGCAGCTCGCTGGATGCGCGAGGACGCAACCTCCGCCAAAGCCTATATCCAGCAATCCACCACCATTCCCGAAGATGCCAAAACACGCATCATCGAAGGCCGCAGCATGTTTGGCGGCGGCGGCCGTGGCCAACGCGGCGGCGGCAACACTCCCGCCGCTCCTGCCGCTCCCGCTGGCGGTACGAACTGATCCCTTTCCCACTGCGGATCTATCAGGCTGGTGGTTTCCTTGGAAACCCAGGGAGGATAGCCGTCCCGGCTGTCATGGCAAACGGGCGTCCCGCCTGTTTGGTCAGGAATTCGCCAGGGAGATGAAACCCGGATCACCGCCCGGCACTCGGGACGAGCGCCTTCCGACGCAGCCGGGACGGCCGCGCTCCGTGCAAATGTTAGATATGCGGAGTCCCTGGGTGTTCGTCGCTGGCGCGCCTCGACCCCGGACTGCCGGCTTGAATCACACCGGGATAAGTAATCTTGCATTTTTGATCGAGCACGAGGTAGGCCCCGCCGGCACCGTGCTCGTCTGTTAGAGCACGGTCAGCGGGGTTGCTTGGATCGATGGCATTGCGCAGAAATGCGGCGAGGGTTTGGAGGTGTGGTTCGGCAGTCCACGGTTCGCTCCAATGCATGAGATCGGTGAAATTGACATCCGCAGTGAGATACTGGCGGCCCGG
>JAPLUJ010000480.1:6520-8429 GCA_026397695.1 Verrucomicrobiota bacterium
CCTTCGAGGCGTTGCTGCCGCAGATAGGCGCGGAGCGTGCCGCGCGGACGCCGGTGATAGAGCGCCTCTGCGGCAGCACCGTAGTCGATGGTCAACAGACGTCCGGCTTGCCACTGCGGCAGCCAATTCGTGAGCCAGCGGCGGTAGGAATCGTGGACCTCGATCCATTGCCCGGGCGCGAGGTGCTCTGACAATCCGGAGGACTCCGGCAACGGGGCTGCGGGCAGCAGGGATTCGACCACTTGTCCGTCCGGTTCGCAAGCGACCGCCAGTTCCCGCCAGCCGTCCGGGGATTTTTGAAAGCGCCGCACGGGGAAGGCATCAACGAGTTCGTTGGAAAAAATCACGGCCTTGCCATCGCAGATGGCAAGTGCCGCAGCGGGTGAGGCGTGCCAGCACACCTGCCGACCTAACAATTTTCGCTGGCGTAGCGCGAGCGGGCTGGAGGTTTCCACACAGTGCCAGCGGGTGTGCCTGCGGATGTGCCATGGCAGGAGATGCATGACGGCGGCGGAGAGTTTGCCTTCGCCGGGGCCGATTTCCATCAGATGGCGGCAGCCGGTTTCGCGCAGCGCTCTAACAGCCCATGCGGCGATGGCTTTGGCGGGCGCATCCGAGAGCATGGGAGCCGTGGTGAAATCGCCCCGTCTTCCGACGCTGTTGATACGGCGGGAGTAATAGCCGCGCTCAGGATCATACAGTGCCTGCCGCATGAATTCCTCGAAAGTGATAGGGGAAGCGGGCATGGAGCGGGTGGCATCCTACAAAACAACCGCGATCCTTGCGGAACGCGGTTGTTTTTTCGGAATGTGTTATAAAACCAGAAAATTCTCAGATGTTGGCTGCGGCAGTGCGGGTCTTGCGGATCATGCTGTTGACCGTTTCGGACGGTTTGGCACCCACCGCGAGCCATTTGTCAGCCATCGCCAGATCGATCGTGAAGTTAATGCCTTGCTTGAGCGGATCGTAGGTGCCGAGCTGCTCGATGTATCGCCCGTCGCGACGCTTGCGGCTGTCAACGGCAACGATTTTGTAATACGGGCGGTCTTTGGTGCCCTTGCGGCTGAGGCGGATGGATACGGACATGATGAAACTCGATTACGTGCGCCCGAAATGCGGGCGGGCGGGCAGATTGCAGGATCCGCGCGGGCTTGCCAAGCAGAATCTTGCGGAATTTTCAAAGCGGCGGCAATTCCTTGAATGGATTGAACACCTTGAGGCCCGGGCGACGGAAGTCGTCCTCGTTGCCCGTGACGATGGTGAATCCATATTTCCGTTTTCCCAGATCTTCCAGCATTTTTTCCTGATCCGCCCACACATGCGCCACCCCAACATTGAATCCGAAAATCCTTCCCTGCATGGCCGCGATCAATCTCGTCAACCAGATCTGCAACTCGATCCGTTGTTTGCCCTCCTTGGTTCGCACCCAGTACGCCAGTTGGGCGATCACCACCGCGCTGGTGTGACATCGGTTCTTTTCCTCCCGCAGCCAGGCGATCACTCGTGGATCACCGTTTTTTTTCGCTGGTTGGGACAGCACGTCGGTATCCAACATCCAGTTCACAGCGGTTTCATCTTTTTGAACTCACGCTTGCGAGGCGGCACGTCATCCATGGACACCGGGCAATTCGCCAGCACGTCCAACCAGTCTTCACTGCCCGGCAAACGGCGGAAAACCACCGCGTCTTCCTCGGCATCAAAGCGTACCTCAAAACTATCCCCTGCGCTTGCCGGGATCAATCCGGCAGGCAACGTCAGCCTCCGTTTGGAATCCATAATGACAATCATGGTGGGATTGTCCCACCGGGGCGGTGCCGTGTCAAGTTTTTGAAATACTTCTTCATCGACCGACTGCCGCCGGGCACTCACGTCCTTGAAACCGCCGTCCGCGTCCAACACGCCGGCCTCT
>JAPLUJ010000628.1 GCA_026397695.1 Verrucomicrobiota bacterium
TCGAATAGGCTTCCGAAATTGTCATCGACCCGCTGGTTTTGGTCAACTTGATCGCCCAGCGCGGCAAGCAACTCAACAGCGGTCGCGCACCGTTGATCCCGGTGCGCCCAAGCATGGGCTTGGCCGACATCGCCCTCACCGAAATCATCGAAGGCAAAATCAAGCTGGTCGTGAAGGCGGCGCCTTGAGCCAAGCGCCATCTAACCGCCAGGCGTCGCCATGAATGCGCTGATCGCCACCAACCGGAAAGCCGGCCGTGATTTCCATATTCTGGAGAAGTTCGAGGCCGGGGTGGAGTTGAAAGGCACCGAGGTCAAATCCATCCGCGCGGGCAAGGTCAACATTTCGGACGCTTTCGCCCGCGTCGAAAACAACCAGGTGTTTCTTTACGGTTGCGACATCCAGCCGTGGCAAACCGCCGGCGAGTGGTTCAATCACGCGCCGAAGCGCCCGCGCCGCCTGCTGCTCCACAAGCGCGAGATTCTGAAACTTGCGGCCGCCACCGCCATCAAAGGCTGCTCGCTGCCGCTGCTGCGGATGTATTGGGTCACCCGCCGCGTCAAAGTCGAGATCGGTGTGGGCAAGGGCAAGACCCACTCGGACCAGCGCCAGGACTTGAAAAAACAGGTCGAACTGCGCGAAGCCCAGCGCGAGATGTCACGCTTCAATCAGCGATGATCAATCGCGCTCCGGATCCTTCGGCTTGGGGCGCGACGGCGGATCGGTCGGCGGACGGGCAATCACCGCGCCATCGGGCCCTGGCTTGGATGTGTTAGGCCGGGTCGCGCGGAATTCGCCGTCTCCCGGCATCGCGAGCATGTCCGGCAAGCGGATTCCGTCATCCGGCAAGTCCGGCACGGGAAACTCGGGATCCGCCGGTGCTTGTGACTTCTTGGGCGCTGGTGCCGGTGCGACTACGGTGGCCTTGGGCGCGGCGCAGGACAGCAGTGCGAGCGCCGGTGCGATGCGTGCGAGAAATACAAACTTCATTGTCACCATGATCGATCCATGAATGGGCCGGGCCGAACAAAGCGCTTTGCCAACCGACACGCAAGCGCGAAGCGTTGCAGAGTGAAGCGTTGCAGGGTTCAAGGCATTCTGAATTGGTCGGTTTTCCCGGAATCAAGAACCCCGTCAAATCGGGGATTGCCGCGGCGCTGCCGACTGCGGATCGTGGCGCGCATGCAAATCCACTCTGCGGAATTCATTACCAGCGCGCGCGGCCTGCCGGACTGTCCGGCTTGGGACCGCCCGGAATTCGCCTTCATCGGCCGCTCCAATGTCGGTAAATCGTCCATGATCAACCTGCTTTCTAACAAGTACGCGCTGGCCAAGGTGTCGGCCACGCCGGGGAAAACCCGCCTGCTCAATTTTTTTCTGATGAACGGCTTGTGGAGTTTGGTGGATCTTCCCGGTTATGGCTTCGCGCAAACCGCCAGGAGCGGGAAATTCGCTTTCAACGAGTGGGTGGGCGATTACCTCGAACAACGGGCAAATCTCCGGCGCGTGTTTGTGCTGATAGATTCACGGCTGACGCCGCAGCGTCTGGATGTGGATTTCACCGCTTGGCTCGGCGGCACGGGGGTGCCGTTTTCGTTAGTGTTCACCAAGGTGGACAAACAGTCCGTCACCAAGACGCGGGCGAACATCGATTTGTTCCAGGCAAGCTTGTCGCAGCATCTCGCCAGCGTGCCGGACGTCCTGACCAGTTCCACGAAAACCCGCGCAGGACGGGCTGACATCCTGCGCCGCATCGCCGCGTCCCTCGGCTGACGTGAAAAAAGGTGCTGCCAGGGAATCCGCGGCAAGTCCGGACAAACTACCGTTGCTCCGATCAAGGCCTGGCGGGGTTTGTCTGCCGAACCTCCATGGCCCCTGACAGCGCGCAGAGACAAACCCAGCCGACGGCTTTGCGCAATACCTATTTTACGTTACATGAATCCATCTGACCTCGCGGGCCCGCCATCTGTCTCGGAAAACCGCACGCGGCCAGAATTCATTCAGCGAAAGGTCTTGGCAACGCGGATCGGATGGTTATTTTCGCGTCCTGTTCCAACGAGGACAAACCTTTGAAAGTCATTTATGCTAACAACACACCATGCAACGGATAATGCCAAAACGGTTATGACAGCAACGGCCATGCTCGGAGTGGCCATTTGCAGCATGATGACAAACGTGGCTCGCGGGGAGATAGATCCGGTCATGAAGCGTGACAGGTACCTCGTTCTTGATTCACGCGTCATCGATAAGACGAACAACGTGGAACTGACCGTCGGGTTCGCGCGCAAGGACGTGAACAACCCGCTCTTCAAGGAAGACAAGCCGTGGGAGCCGCGTTTCGACAATCCCTATTGTAGTATCATATACGATGATGAGGAAAAGATCTACAAGTGCTGGTACAGTGTGTTCATCAGGTCCGATGGGCATGGGGACTTTCCCGGCGAGGGCCTCGCGCCTGAAAAACGGGCGTGGGTCAACTGGGTTGAAGGCAGACGTGGATTCGGTGTGTGCTATGCCACTTCCAAGGATGGAATCCATTGGAACAAGCCGGAGTTGGGGGTGATCGACTTCAACGGCAGCAAGCAGAACAATATCGTGATCGAATACAACCATGGCGTGGCGGTCATGAAAGACCTGCATGAGACCGACCCGCGGAAACGTTACAAAGCCATCCACCCGGAAGTTAGGAACAGCATGGTTTGGTTCTCTCCCGACGGCATCCACTGGGGCGATAAGATCAATATTGGACCCATCGACAAAGGCGATACGAACCAGAGCATCTGGTGGGATGATAACCTCAAAAAGTATGTGATGATCACACGTCGCTGGGGTGGTGCCCTGGGCCCGTGGGACCGCTACGGGAAAATGGGACATCGCCAGAAAGTCAGGTGCGAGTCGGATGACTTCCTGAAATGGTCGCAACCCGAGCTGGTCATCGAGGGGCTAGACCTGCGCCTGCAGATTCACGATATGCTGGTGGTGCCCCACGCCGGTGTCTATCTGGGAATGGTCGGGCTGTTTGATACCCTGTCTAGCAAACAATGGTGCGAGTTGGCGTGGAGCCCGGACAGCAGGGAATGGCACCGGATCCAGCCCGGTAGACCGTTGATCCCCAACGGAGCGGAAATGGGTGACTATGACTGGGGATGCATCTTTACCTCCAAGCCCATTGTGAGGAATAACGAAATTCTCCTCTACTACGGTGCCAATGACGGCAGATTCATGGCCTGGCGCAGCGGGTACCTCTGCCTGGCCCGGCTGCGTCCCGACGGCTTTGCAGGTTACGAACAGATTGCCGGCGGCAGCAACAAGACCGGTTCCTTGACAACACAACCCGTAACGGTCGTCGGCAACTCGCTGGCTGTCAGCGCCGATGTCGCGCCGTCGGGCTATGTCAAGGTCACGCTCTGCGATCAAGACTCTAACAAATTGGCCGAGGGCGAGTTGCTGACAAAAACCGTTACCGACGCCGGGATCCAATGGAAAAACGGATTCACGTTGCGCACTCTCAAGGGCAAGGCGATCAGACTGACGTTCGAGCTGCGGGAATCAAAAATATTCTCGTTCGGTTTCCAGGAGTGACCGGCTTGACACCCCACTGCGCGAAGTCCGGTTCACGCAAGCGGACCATCTGCGTGCCACAGGGTTAGAGTCCAATGATGCATAAACCCTCTTCACATCCATGTCCATCCGGCCCGTTCTCTGGGGTGCGGCTTTTCCTCCATGTCACCAACCGATGATACGGCAGACGGCGACTTTGAGGGCGGTTTCGAGGACCGCTGCTTCGCCATGGGTCAGCGGAATGACCACCTTGCGGACGGATTTGTCCGCAGCTTCCTGACGTGACAGGCTCAGGAGGTAGGGAGCGCGTTCCGGGTCCTCGCGGGGGGTGAGTTCGAAGGTGCTGTTAGCCTTCTCCGTTTGGTGGAAGAGCTTGGTCTGGGGCAGACGGCCTTGCATCGTGGCAAGCGCCTGTCCGATATCCGTGAGTCCCCATTTCATGGTGATTTTGTTTTCCCAGTCGAATTGTTTTTCACCCGATTGGTTGGCGGCATCGACAAAGACCGAGCCTTTGGCGTGGTTGAGACCGAAGCGCACCACGCCGCCAGTGCCGCGGGAATTCGGCTTGTAAATGGCGTAGTCGGCGGAGCGTTCGGTGGTGGAATGTTCGACGGTCGAACGTTCGGTAGCCGGGCGTTCGGTGGCGGTGGTGGTGGTGGTGGCTGGATCAACGAGTGTGTCTTTCATGATATGAATTGGTTGGATTCGCTGGCAATTTGCACTCTTTGGAATGCAACGCAAGAAAAAAGTGTTCTTTTGAACAATTATTTTTTCAACGGGCCTGCAGGCGTTGTTGGAAGCCCGTGCCAGCGTGGGTGCATGGTTCATGGCAGGCTACGTCTTGGAGTGGTCCAATCGTTTTCCCAGCGCCGGATAACAAATATCGAAGGGGAGACCCCACGGATTTGCCCCGCCGGCTTTTGGCGACCAGGGCGAATACAAGTGAGATTTTATTTTCACATTGACCGTCTGCCAACTCCGGCTCTATCAATTTGTTACTTGTTCGATGCTGTGCTCGCCGTAATCCGCCAAACCTATCAGGTAGAGGTCGGAAACTAACCTACCGTGGAAACAGAACGTCCTGGACAGCGCGAGCCATCCGGGGGCGGTTTCGTTGATGGTTGCTTGGCTGGCAACTGCTCAAAGTATCCGGTCGAAAATCGCATCGTCGATCTTCCCGAGCATGCGGAGGATCTTTTCGCGGGCGGCTGCGCGGACATGGTTGTAAGCATCCACCGGGTTGGTCCAAGTGTCGCGGAGCGTAAGGACCTGCTCCAAGAGAGGCATGTTTTCGGGCTTGCGAATGAAGGCATCGACGTTGATGAGGGTGAGCAGTCCAGATCGGATGTTTTCGGCTGGCATCTTGCCTTGCAGGCTTTCGGCGAGGGACTCGATGGCAGCGGCGAGTGGAATTTCGCAGGACGGGTTTTCGGATAGACAGGTGATCAGTGTCCGCAACGATGAGGGGTCCGGGATACGGATCATGGGTACACCCTTGGAGAGAATCGACCGATAGTAGGCCTCGCCGTGAAAGTCGCTGTCCGACAAATCCGGAAGTGCCTCCCACCCATCGAGGTCTTTGAGTCGGTTGCGTCGGATTAGATAATCGGTGGTTCCGTTTGCCGTGCTGCGGGCGATTTGCCAGTCCGTCCCGGTACACAGATACCGAACCAGATCCCTGAGTTTCGGGAAACCAAGTTGGGGATAATCCATATCCTCGACTCGCAGGTGGAAGGCCTGGCCGAGAACGGTGGTGGATATGCATTCCTGATCCAGCATGCTTTTGAAAAGCGGTTGTTTTGCGATTTGCTCAATCACCTTCCGGGCGGTGGCCAGAACCGCGTCACGGCCTGCGAGCATGGACGATTTGGGGATGGTCGCGACTGCGTCCTCGATGGATTTGCCGGGTGACGGGGAAAGAGCAGCGACGGGAACCGGAGACGCGGGAGCCGCAGGGGCGGGTTTGGTTTTGGCGGGTTTTGGGAGCTTTGCCGGTTCCTCATCCTCATCCGACGTCTCAATCCAGACGAACTCGTCGCAGACCGAGCGCAGCGTCTGGTTGGTTGCTTTTCGATATGCGGCACCAATCACCGTGCGGCCGTATTCGTGGAGTTTCTTCGCCAGCGACGCAAACCCACCATCCCCGGAAACGATGACGAAGGTGCCGATGGCGGGACGGAGGTGGGCGAGATCGATGGCATCGATCGCAAGCTGGATGTCGGCGGCGTTCCGTTTGGCATCCCGCGAGAAACCGAAGATCTGGATGGGGTCTATGCCGAGTTCGTTGATTTCGTTGCGGAGAATGCCGAGGCGGGGATCGCTCCAGTTGGCGTAAGCGCGTTGCACGGCGACCCGCCCGGTGAGACCGGAAGCCCGAATCCGGGTGAGAATGTCCTTGAGCGACAACTCCGCCACCCATTGGACATTGAAGCTGTAGCCTCCAAGCAGGTTCTCTATGTCATAGAAAACCGCAGTGTTGAACGGCGCTTGGTCTGGTTTCATGGCGGACTGATCATGATGACCTTGCTAGAATATGCCAGTCAGGAATGTCGGTTGCCTCAAATTCGGGCGTGCGATCCGAAGTATCCGGTCAGCCGGACCTGATCCGGCAAACAAAATGTCCCCTTGCAACGCGAGCCACCGGGGGGCGTTTTTTATTTGGTGTCCGCTCAGCCCTTGAAACTTTGGTTAGATTTGCCATCGTCCAACAGTTTGCCGATGCGGTTCTCGGTGTCCTTGAGGATCGAGGCGGCGGCGAACACGAGCACGCCAACCGTCGGATCGACGAACGGGATCACGTTGAGGG
>JAPLUJ010000034.1:0-2652 GCA_026397695.1 Verrucomicrobiota bacterium
CTATCATGCTTCCTTCCGATTTTTTTTCCGGGCTTTTGGTTTCTGAGAACGAGACTTCAGTCGACGTTTTAGTCACAACGCTCGGCGGTTGCTGGCATTGGCATCCTTTGGCAGGCAACGAGAATAACTTCGGCGTAATCGAGAATCAGCAAGCTTCACCAGTTGCAGCTCTCATTGAAAAGCTCACCAACTCAATTGACGCAATTTTGATGCGCCGTTGCTTGGAGGCCGTTATCGATCCAAAGTCGTCAGCGGCACCATCTTCGATGCATCAGGCGATTGAGACCTTCTTTGCCTCCGACTACAAAAACTGGCATCTGACTGGAGTCCGCCGCAAGCAATCACAATCGATTCAGATTCTCGCCTCAGGGTCGCGGACAAAACCATGTCTGACGATATATGACGATGGTGAAGGCCAGCATCCCGAACACTTCGAAGGTACATTCCTGTCGCTACTTCAGGGCAACAAGAATGAAATCGCCTTCGTCCAAGGTAAATACAACATGGGAGGCACTGGAGCCATAGTGTTTTGCGGTGAGCATCGCTACCAACTGATCGCCTCGAAACGCTTCGATGGCAGCGGTGATTTTGGATTCACTCTGATTCGCAAGCATCCGCTCACATCGGAGGAGAAGAAGACCAAAAAGAACACCTGGTATGAATACCTGAAGATTGACGGAAAGATTCCCAGCTTCCCGATCACGGAACTGGAACTAGGCCTAGCCGGACGCAAGTTCACGACTGGAACAATCATCAAACTGTTCGACTACCAATTGCCCTCCGGCAGCCGTGGTGGTCTTCCGCAAGAGGTCAGGCGGTCACTAAATCAGTTCCTTTTCGAGCCTGCCTTGCCAATCTACCTGAAGGACAGCCCGGAGCGCTATCCGAACAACAAGGTTCTTGAAGGAGACACCTTCGGCTTGAAGCGGCGCTTGGAGGAGGACGACAGCAAATACATTCAAGAGCACTTCACCGATGAACTAACCCACAAGGGAGTCGGGGCTATCAAGGCGACCTGTTATGTGTTCAAGGCCAAAGTGGATGGGAAGAGCGTCAAAGACACCCGTGATGCGATTGACAAGGAGTTCTTCCCCGAAGGCATGTGCGTGCTATTTTCGCTTAATGGTCAGGTTCACGGGCACTTGGGCACACAATTCATTTCTGGCACGTTGAAGATGCCGTTGCTCAAGAACCACCTGCTCATTCATGTCGATTGCACGGGAATGGATTACGATTTCCGCTCAGAGCTTTTCATGGCTTCTCGGGACCGCCTGAAATCAGGGGAGAAGACCTCAGATTTGCGGCAGATGCTAAAGGATTTGGTAATCAAGGGCCGATTGACCGATATTTACAAGCAACGCAAGAACGCCATTTCAGTCGAAGGTGGAGATGCGAGAGACCTGCTCAAGTCGTTCTCTAAAAACCTGCCGTTCAACAAAGACCTGATGCGACTCCTGAACCAGACCTTCAAGATCGAGCAACAAGACGAGGAGAAGAAGAAGCCTGACAAGCCCGAGAAGCCAAAGGAAAAGAAGCAGAAAGAGCCATTCAACCCGAAACGCTACCCTTCATTTTTCAATTTGAAGAGCGGTGGCGGTGCCAAGTTTCTTACGATCCCCGAACGCGATGAGAAAACGATTCAGTTTTCCACCGATGTCGAGGACAACTACTTTGACCGTAGCGAAGACCCCGGCGAACTCAAGGTCTCCATTCTCCAGCGCAAGACCAACGAGACGGCAGGCGGCGACAAGGTCGGGGAAGTCGAGGCACCCGCAGAACTTCTGGACATCCGGAAGTCCAGTCCGAAGGACGGCACCATTCGTATCGGACTCGGAGCGACGAGTGATTTGAAAGTCGGCGAAGAACTTGAGATCCAAGCTACCCTTGGCGGGCCTGAGGATTTTGAATGCCGCTTCTGGGTGAAAATCGTCGAACCCAACAAGGAGCAAAAGCCGGTGGAGAAACCTGAGGATGAAGAAGAACCTCCGATGGGACTCCCGGACTATCAGCTAGTTTATCAGGATGCGCCACCAGAAACACCCGATGCAATGACATGGGATAAGCTTGGCGAGCAGGGTGTCGTGATGGACTGGGAAATTCCCATGTTGCCATTCGTTGGTGATGATGGAAACCTTGAGAAGGTCTTTATCAATATGGATAGTCGTGTGCTTCGGACTTACGTGAGCCGACAGGGAGCAATCGGGATGGATCAGAAGGAAATTGCTGAAAAGAAATACATTTCCTCAATCTACTTCCACACGATTTTCCTCTTCAGCATCTCAAAAAATAAAAAGTTTGAGATGAAACGTGGTGAAGAATCTATCGATTTACAGGATTACCTGCGGGACGTTTTCTCCAGCTACTACTCCGAGTTTCTACTCAACTTCGGCATGGAAGACCTGATCTCCACGATGGCGGATTAGGGGGTTGCCGCTGCAAACGTTTCCAGCGCGTTAATCAGACGCTGAAGTTTGTCCTCGGTTGATTTCCATCCAAGGCTGATTCGCAAGGATTCATTGGCCCGGTCGTGGGAACCGGACATCGCCAGAAGCACATGTGAGGGAGTAATCGCGTGCTCAAGACACGCGGAGCCCGATGACACGCAAATTCCATGACTATCAAGATAGAGAACCGCAGCATCCGAATCCACTC
>JAPLUJ010000034.1:2715-6865 GCA_026397695.1 Verrucomicrobiota bacterium
TGAGCCAGGAATGCGGCTCGTAATTTTGGATTCGAACTCGTCTCGCAGTGTTTTCACGTTCTCCCAGCATCCGAATCCTTCTCTGATTCTGATCTCGGCAGCTTTTCCTAACGCAACGATCAACGGAACGCTCTCCGTTCCGCCACGCAATCCCGATTCCTGTTTCCCGCCACGAATCAATGGCTCGAATGAGCTAGGGTCTCGGATTATTAGAGCGCCGATACCTTTCGGCACGCCGATTTTATGTCCGCTCAGACTTAGGAAGTCTGAGCCAGAGGAAGCTAGGTCGAACTGTAACTTTCCGACTCCCTGCACGCCATCTGTGTGAAATAAAACGCCCTTTTCGCGACAGATACTAGCAAACTCGTGGATTGGCCAAATGACTCCTGTTTCGTTGTTTGCCCACATCAACGATACCAATGCCGTATCGTCACGAATGGCTCGCTGGACATCATCCAATGAAAGCATCCCATCGGAATCGACCGGCAAGCGGGTGACGGTGAAACCTAGGTGCTTCTCCAAGTAGTCGCAATAGGCGAGAACGCCAGAATGTTCGACAACCGATGTCACCAGATGACGTTTCTCCCGACAACGAATAGCCGCTGAGTGTAAAACGGCATTGTTTGCTTCGGTAGCCCCGCTCGTAAACACGACTTGACTCGGATCCGCTCCAAGTAGAGCTGCGACGCTTGTGCGTGCATTCTCTATAGCCCTTCGTGCTTCACGACCAAGCGTGTGATTGCTGGAAGGATTCCCCCAGTTGGTGGTCAACCACGGCATCATCGCCTCCGCCACCTCGGGGAGAACAGGAGTCGTTGCGTTGTGGTCGAGGTAAATCAATGCGGACTTAGAGTAGAAATTTTTTCAGTTCGATGCCACTCCAAAAATTGCGGATCAGATCACCGTGTTGGAAACGACCCGCCGTCTTGAAATCGCGGCGGACTTCGGCGAGGTGGGGGTGCCATGAGAAGACCCGGAGCGGGACGCTCCGGGCACGGTCTGCGGCGGGACGCCGCAGCCACTTTGAAGAGTCATTTTGATGAGTCGCTTTGAAGAGTTACCGCGCGGCTGCCAGCTTGGCCGCACTCGATTGGAAAAATTTGAAACGCAAGCCCGGAGTGGGGCTTAAAAAACTGCGGGCGCTGGAATCCTTGAAAAGGCAAAGATGTGGTCGTTAGTTCAGGTTTTCTGTCTGGTTTCTGGTCTCTGGAATCTGGGGTCTGAGGCGAAGCCTCGCTGGTGGAAGTGATGGCGATGGTTTGTTTCCGGAAGGCGGCTTTGTTCCCGGCGCGAAAATCGGAGTCAGTGCAAATCTTGATAGTCGCTTTCCCGCCGGCAGGGGGGCTGACAATGGTTCAGACCGCCATCGACAATTTGCGGACGCTGAAGATCTCATCGGCGAGCAGCGGTTCGAGGTCGGAGGCGTTTACCGAGGTGACGGCGATGGTTTCACCAAGGGTGTTGAAAACCTCGATGGAATAACCGCAACCGCCGCCGGGGGCGGGGTGAAAATCCACCACCTTCACGACATCGCCGGCGCAGAGTCCATGCACGGGAATGTCGCGGGTAAGGACGGCATCGGTGTAGAGTTCAACGGTCATTTTCGTGGCTCCTTTCAGGGATCATGGTAATGAATTTCGTCTGTTGGGACAAGTGTTCTTTCATCCAGATCGTCCGGATGTCAAGCGTGCGACCATTCGGGCCGGTGAGCGGGCAGGAGATTTCGAAAAACTGACCGTGCTCGGTATGCTCCGCGACAATCGCATCACAGGGAAGGACCTGTGTGCGAATGTCCCGGATGAGCTGGTCGGCCATCCAGGATTCGTAGCCTGAAAGCGCGAGAAACCGGGACTTGTCGCCTCTGGGTTGTGGCACCAGCAGGTAGTGGGTGACCTTGGTGCTGGCGATGAGGCTATCAGGAGGGAGCTTCATGGTGCGCGGTGCGACATGAGCTACACAGAGCAAACGGAAACCGCATTGTCAAGTAGCCACCGGAAATCGGGGTCAGTGTGCAAATCTTGACAAAATGGAACAAGGGAAGTCGCAGTAGATAGAGCTTGATGACGAAGAGATGTATGCCAGTGACGCTACATGATCCGGCATCCATGACCCGATGCATACGCATACCGTGCTGGAGACGACCCGCCGCCTAGAAATTGCGGCGGACTTCGGCGAGGTGGGGGTGCCATGAGCAGACCCGGAGCGGGACGCTCCGGGCACGGCCTGCGGCGGGACGCCACAGCCACTTTGCAAAGTCGCCGCGCGGATGCCAATGGGGACGACCCGCAATCTGTTATAGTGGATCGTGGGTGAAGGACGCTTCATCATCAATCCTCTATCCTCTATCCTCTATCCTCTATCCTCTATCCTCTATCCTCTATCCTCTATCCTCTATCCTCTATCCTCTATCCTCTATCCTCTATCCTCTATCCTATCCTCTATCCTCTATCCTCTATCCTCTATCCACAATCCGCAATCCGCAATCCTCAATTCCCGATCCGATACTGCGTTTCCTCTTCCGCGACCATGGGCAGGGCATCGGCGGCGGGGGCACGGCCTAACAGGCTTGGGATGCGCTGGATGAGCCAGAGTCTGGCGGAGGATTTTTTGAGGGCGCATTCCCAGATGGTGACGACATGCCAGCCGAGGTTGCGGAGATCGTTTTCGTTGCGGAGGTCGCGGGCCTGGTTGCCCTCGATTTTGGCTTTCCACCATGGGCGGCGGGTTTTCGGAAGGCGGAAGGCGGGACAGTTATCATGGCCGTGCCAGAAGCATCCGTGAACGAAGATCACGGTTTGATATTTGGGCAGAACGAGGTCGGGTTTGCCGGGCAGCACGCGGTTGCGCGGGCCGTTCACGGTGAAGCGGTAACCGAGGCGGTGAAGCAGCGAGCGCAGGGCCAACTCGGGCTGCGTGTCGCGTCCGCGGATGCGGGACATGATCTCGCCGCGCTGTTCCGGACCGATGCGTTCGCGGGAGTTCATCATTGGACTAACGGAAAATCAGGTAGAGTGTGATGAAGGTGACCAACACGATGACGGTGAGCACGCGGTAATTGCCCATGCCGTGCCCGTGGGCCTCCCCGCGCAACGGCGCGCGCCAGTCCTGCCAGACGAGCAACCGCGCTTCTTCCTTCAAGGCCTCGGGCATCAGGCATGAGGCACAGATCTGAATGACCACGCAAATACAGAACATGCCAAACGAGATGAGCATGAAATCAGCGAGCACTCCCCGCGCGAACCAGTCGAACGCGGTTGTTAGAGGAGAATCCGGCGGCAGGAACCCGGTTTTCCCCGAAATGGAATCCTTGAAAAAATCCGCCACGAAACACAGAACACCCATCACCGCACCCGAAATCATGGCGTGCTTTTCGTCCTTGGCCGCCAGCACCCGTTGCACGATGGTTTGGTCACAACACCAATACCAGATGCCGATGACGGGATAACCTAGCAGAATCGAATACCATGGCACGTTGCCAATGACGGTGGTGTCGTGGCCGGAGTGAAACATGTGCAGAAACGAGGTGGTGGCGAGTGCCGGCCCCCCTTCCTTTCCTAACAGCGGATGCGGGTTGTCCGCCAATGTCCGTGACAAGGCATCCCAACCGCCGACGGCGTGGTAACCAACCGCCGTGATGCAGATGGCACCGGCCAGTATTCGCCGCAAACATCGCCAGACCGATGACCGGCCACTTCAGGGAATTGTCGGCAAGAAAGTAGTGCGTGCCAGCCCCGCTCTTTTTCCGGACAAACCCCGCCAACACGCCCACCCCCACCACGGCCACCAGATAACCGGCGATGATGCACCAGTCCAAATGGCTCATCCCCGTGTTCATCGCCGGAATTTGCGGATACATCTGTTATGTTAGGTGTGCGGAATTGTGGGTCGTTCCGGCAAGAACTCGCCAATGCCGGCGGTCAAACCCAATGGGATTTACCGCAATAAAGCGCACGGCCTTTCCGGAAAAACCGGAAAGGCCGTGCTATAACGTCAGATGATATGCGGCATAAACCGCAGACAAACGGGTTAGTGTTAGAGCACCATGTCCTTGAGTTTCTTCAACGGGCGCACCTTCACGGCGGTGGAGGCGGGCTTGGCTTTGAACATCACTTCCTCCTTGGTGAAGGGATTGATGCCCTTGCGCGCCTTG
>JAPLUJ010000478.1:0-7546 GCA_026397695.1 Verrucomicrobiota bacterium
AGCACCAGTTTCGCCACGCCTAACAGCACGCACTGGGTGGCGATGGCCTGGCCTGCACCTCCCCCCGCACCCGCAATGGCAACCTTGAGCCGGGCGAGCGGCACTCCGAAATCCTCCGCGATCGCTCTAACGAATCCCGGCCCGTCGGTGTTGAACCCGCGCGTCGCGTCCTCATCAAAGCGCACCGTGTTGACCGCCCCCAGCGCACGGGCTTCCAGATGGACCTCGCTGCAATTCGCCAGCGCGTCGAGTTTGTGCGGCACCGTTACGTTGCAGCCGATGAAACCGAGCGCCCGCATCCGCGCAAATGCCAACGGAACTTGTCCCGGCTCCACTGCCAAGGGAATGTAGCGCACATCTATCCCGTTGGCATCCAGCGCCGGTTGATGCATCCGCGGCGAGGCCGAGTGCGCCACCGGCCAGCCGATCACAGCCAACCGCGCGGGTTGGGCCGCACCGGCATCGAGTGCCTCCCGCGTGGCCAGATCCTGAAGTGTGTAAACTTGTTGCATCGCCGTGTTTGTTAGAGCATTGCGGCAAACCGGCGAACGCGTGCCGTGCAACGTTCCTGCCCCAGGAGGTTGAGCATAACACCGAGGTCCGGACCGTGAGCGCGACCCGATAGGGCGACGCGCAAGGGAAACATCAACTGCCCCGGCTTGGTGCCGGCGGCCTTCGCCGTTGCGTTGAGCACCGCCTTCGCGGCATCCGCGGACCAAGCGGATATCCCGTCGAATCCTGCCGCAAGATCACCTAACAATTCTTTCGCCGCCCCGTTGCCGCGCACTTTCACCACGGTTTCCCCGTCGTAGGAATACTCATCCAGCAACAGGAAGTCCACCGCCGGCGGCACCTCGCCTAGCAGGCGCACCTTGTCCTTCACGGCGGCCATCACCGCCGCGAAGTTGGCCGACACCGGCAGCCCGGCAGCTACCACGAACGGTTGTGCCGCCAAAGTGAAATCCGCCATACTCATCGACATGAGGTGTTGTTGGTTGACCCACTTGCATTTGTCAAAATCGAAGCGGCCAGGCGCACGGTTCACGTTCTCCAGCGCAAAGCGATCCACCAGTTCCGCCAGAGTGAAGATCTCCTCGTCGGTCTTCGACGACCACCCTAACAGCGCGATGAAATTCACCACCGCGCCCGGCAGAAACCCCTGGCGCGGATAATCATCGACGGCCGCGCCCGCATCGCGCTTCGACATCTTCGAGCCGTCCGGATTGAGGATCAGCGGGATGTGCGCGTAATGCGGGGGAGTGCCGCCCAGCGCCGCGATGAGCTGCAGGTGCTTGGGCGTATTCATCAGGTGGTCCTCGCCGCGGATGACATGGGTGATCTCCATTTCCAAATCGTCCACCACATTCACAAAATGGAACACATAGGAACCGTCCGTGCGCTTCACCACCATGTCCGGCGTGTTCGCCTCGTCGCGGTAATCGATGGTCACCTCGCCGCATACCAGATCCCGCATCGTCACCGGCTTGCGCTCGAAACGAAAACGCCACGCGCCGTCATCCTGATAGACACGCCCGGCCGCCACCAGTTTCGCGAACCACGCGTCGTAGATGGCCCTCCGCTCGCTCTGGAAATACGGGCCGTGCTTGCCGCCCTTGCCCGGTCCCTCGTCCCATTCGAGTCCCAGCCAGTTCAGACCGTCAATGATTGCCTGCTTGGCGGCGGCGGTGTTGCGTGCCTCATCGGTATCCTCCACCCGCAGAATGAAGGTCCCTTCGTGCTTGCGGGCAAACAACCAGTTGAACAATGCGGTGCGCGCCCCGCCGACATGCAGGTAGCCGGTGGGCGATGGAGCAAAGCGGACGCGAACGGTCATGCGCAGGGTGTAAGCCGTGCAACCGCCCAAGTCCAGAGTGCATCAATCAAAATAAAGGGACAGAGAAATGGTGGCTACTGGAGCAGAGCCGGGATGTGGCGCTGGGGAAGATGTTGCGTTGTCGTGTTAGATATTTCAAGGACGGCGCGGTGATCGGGAGCCGGGGGTTTGTGGATGAGGTGTTCCGATTGTGCCGGGACCGGTTCGGCGGGACGCGCAAAGACGGCGCGCGAAGATGGCGCGGCAGTGGCGCGGCCGCAGCGGGCACGCTGTGGAGTGCGCGAGATTTACAGAAGGGGATCTTTTAATAATCTGGAATACAGTCCGGGCTTTTGCTCAGGTGAGAACGTGTTAAGTTTCCACCGAGATGAACGCCGCGACCAATGTCACTGATGCCGCACTGCTGGGATTTATGCAGGAAACCGTGCCTTTTTCGGAACGACCGTTCGCGGATCTCGGAAAACTTTGCGGTCTAACGGAAAGGGCAACCCTGGCACGGGTGCAATCCTTGAAAGAGGATAAAGTGATCCGCCAGATCAGCGCGATTTTCGACACCCGCAGCCTCGGCTACGCGTCCAGCCTGGTGGCGGCCAGGATCGCACCTGAGCTGCTAGACAAGGCGGTGGTCGTGATCAATTCCCATCCGGGGGTGAGCCACAACTATCTGCGCAACCATACATTCAACCTTTGGTATACCATTGCCGTGCCGCCCACCAGCCGGCTGGGACTAGAGGGAACCGTGGATCGATTGCACCGACTATCAGGCGCGGAATCCACCCGCCTGCTGCCGACCCTCCGGCTATTCAAGATCGGCGTGCACTTCGATATCGATGGCTCGTCCCAACCGGACGCCCAGGCGGCTCCCGCCTACACCGAGGCCAACCGATTGGATGCCGGTCCGCTGACCGCCAGGGAAATTGAATTCGTACGCGTCATGCAACGCGACCTGGCGCTGGTTCCGGAGCCGTTCGTGGCGGTGGCGGAGGAACTCGGCATGTCGTTCGCGGATGCGGCGGCGATGCACCAACAGTTCCTAACATCCGGTCGGATGCGGCGTTTCGCGGCGGTGTTGCATCATCGCAAGGCGGGCTTCGGCGCGAATGCGATGGGCGTCTGGGCCGGTCCGGCGGATGACCCGCAGGCCTTGCAGCGCCTCGGGGAAACGATGGCGGGATTCCGCGCGGTGAGTCATTGCTATCAGCGCCCGAGTTATCCGGAGTGGCCGTATAATCTCTTCACCATGGTCCACGGCAGGAATGAGGAGGAATGCGAGCAAACTCTAACAGCAATAGCCGCAGCCACCGGCATCAAGGACCACCACGCGCTCTATTCCACCAAGGAGTTCAAAAAGGTACGCGTGCGCTATTTCACCGATGATGAGGCGCGCTGGGAAAGCGAGATGGCCTGAAGGTGGCGGCGGTTTGCAACCGCCATGCCAAGTTTTCATGATCCCGTTTGCCTGACAGGCCTGATCTAACATGCTTGCGGAGGGTCTTGGCGGGGGAAACCGCCGCCACTTTTCACTCATCCTCGTCCTTGGCACCCTTGACGCGGACCTTGCCACGGAGTTTGGCTTCGATGAAAGAGTCGAGATTGCCATCCATCACGTCCTGGATGCTGCCGGACTCCTCGCCGGTGCGCAGGTCGAGCACTTTCTGATAGGGCTGGAAGACATAGGAGCGGATCTGATATCCCCACGAGACATCGCCCTTTTCGCCGTAGGCGCGGTCGGCGTCGGCTTTTTGCTTGTCTTCCTCGATGGTATAGAGTTTGGCCTTGAGGATCTGATAGGCGAGTTCACGGTTCTGGCCTTGGGTGCGTGCGGCGGTGGAGCGGATGAGGATGCCGCTGGGAAGATGGCGCAGGATGACGGCGGTTTCCACCTTGTTGACGTTCTGGCCGCCCTTGCCGCCGGAACGGGTGGTGGTGATTTCGACGTCCTTCTCGTTGATCTCGATATGGATTTCCTTGGAGACCTCCGGGGTTGCGTCGATCGAGGCGAACGAGGTATGGCGCTTGGCGTTCGAGTCGAACGGCGATATTCTAACAAGCCTGTGGACGCCGCGTTCATTCTTGAGAAATCCGTAGGCATAGTCGCCGGTGATTTTGAGGGTGGCGGTGCGCAGGCCCGCTTCATCGCCGTCCTGCCAGTCTAACGTCTCGACGGTGTAGCCCTTGCGCTCGGCCCAGCGGGTATACATGCGGTGGAGCATCTGCGCCCAATCGCAGGCTTCGGTGCCGCCCGCGCCTGCGGAAATAACCAGGAAACACGGCGAGATATCACTCGGTTGGTCGAGCAGGGTGAGCAGTTCGTACGATCGGATGTCGTCTTCCAGACCCTTGGCATTAGCAAGGGCCTCGCGGGCCAGGTCGGCATCGTCGAATTCCTTGGCGAGCGACACTCCTTCGTCGATGTCCGCCACGCGCGCTTCGAGTTTCAGGAACGCCCCGAGTTTTTTCTTCAGGCCCGCGGCTTTGGAACTGATCGACTTCGCCTTGTCGGCATCATTCCAGAACCCGGGCGCACCCATGGCTTCCTCGAGGGTGTGGATTTCGTTTGTTAGGGACGGGACGTCAAAGATACCTCCTGAGTTTCGACAAGCGGTTTTTCAGGCCGGTCGTGTCGAGCGCCAGAAGGTCAGCGGTGGGAAGTGAGGACATGCGGGCGACAGCAAACGCCATCCCGCGCCCTGAAGCAAGACGGATCCCGTGCTTTACCAATGATTGAAGCGACCGCATCAATCATTGGTAAAGCTGGCGTGCGGATATCACAGCAACTCCTCGAGCCAGGAGCGGAACTCGGGGTCCATGGGGCGCGGGTTGCGAACCGTCGACGCGGGAGCAATGGGCAATACAGTCTGTTCTGTACCGATTTGGCTCATGGATGGCGCCGGGCAGGATGCCCGGGCCACTTGGGGCGCGGCGCACGGGGACAACACCGCTGTGGCGGGAAAAGCGCGTCCACCGGCAACCTCGTGGATGGATTTCATCGCGAATCAGGGTTGATGGGATCGTTGCGGGAATTCCGCTCGCCACGTGAGGGACTGGTTTCGGCGGGAACGGGAGACGTTGTGTTAGATGGTACCTTAGCCGACTGCATGGCAGGGGTGGGTGGTACGAGCGATTTGCCGAAGGTATCGCCCCAGTGTTGCAGGAAGAATTTTTTCTCCTGGGTGAGCAGCACCTCCGAGCGGCCGAGAATGGGGCGCAGCGAGGTGGTCATCTGCAGGGTGACTAACAGAAACACGCCGCTCCAGATCATCAGCGGGCCTTGCTGGGTGCCGCCGGTGGTGGCAATGACGGACTTGAGAAAACGCAGCGCGAAGCCCACCGCTATGATCCAGGAACCGACCGCCAGCGAGCCCATGAAGCCGAACGAATCGGTGGATTCCGCGAAAATCCACACCGCCGGCGCGAAGCCTAACAGCAGCAGGCCCGCCAAGGCGAGCGCGCCGGCGAGACAGGCGGCGAGCTGCGCAATGGCCACGCGTGCCCCGGCCAATGTGGAGAATATATAAAGACTCGGGAAACAGATCACCCCGGAGAACAACAGCCCGGCGATGATTTTCGCGGGCGCGGCCCAGAGTTGCTCGTGTTTCGCGAAGCAGCCTAACACGAAGCCGAAAAGCAGGAAGGAAACCACCGCCATGAACGCGAAGCGTCCGGTCGCGCCGTGGTTGCCGTCGGCCAATCGCGCGACAAGGGCGTGGGGCCTGCGCAGCAGGGCTTCGAACAGGGATTTCATGTCGAGGATTTCCGGCAGCGGAGCTTCTAACGGAGGTGGGTGGGTGGTGGGGGAGGCTTGCGGCAGCGGGGCTTGCTGCGCCGGGGCTTGCATGGCGGGGGTGTCTTGTGGATTCATGGTTGTGGGATGGTTTGATGGTTGGATTGGATGGCTCGTGCGATGGGAAGAATGAGAATGAGCAGAATCACTAACAGAGCGGGCACGCCGAAGCCGCCGGTGATGTGATCGATGGATTTCCAGACGGCCTGATAGAAATTCCCGCGCAGCGGATCCGACCGGAGAAACTCGATCTCCAGCGCAGGCGTGCCGAAGAACGGCCGGAGGATCCACGAGAATTGCGCGCCGAGAAATCCATTGCCGCCGAGCCATGCCAGCAAAGTGGCCGTGGCGGCCGCCGGGGTGGGCGATTGCACCGCCAGCAAGCGGTGCAAATGGATGTTGGCAGCGATCCCGGCGAAACCGATTAGAAACGTGTGCGTCACCAGATAGGCGGCATGGGCGTGTTGCGCACCGGGCGAATCGGGCGGCGGCGCGTTCCATGCGAGTAACAGAGTGACGGGTGCCAACGAGCCGAGGATCACTCCCGCCAGCGCGAAGGCAGTGAGCAGGGCCAGCCACGACTGGCGAAACCCGAGGCCGGTGCCGAGCAGCAAACCTAACAGCCCGTTGAGAAGCCCGTTGCAAATCAGCGTGAGCGCAACCAGAAGCGGGAGTTTCACCGCCACGTAGCCACCCATCACCGGATCCCGCCAATAACCGACGGTGAACCCGTAAAGCGCCAGCCCCGCGCAGGCGGTGAACGCCACCCAGAGCACCCGCCGGGCCGTGGGCGCATCGAGCCATCCGCGGTCCGGCTGGATCAACTGGTGCAGGGTCATGGAAGGGAATCTTACGCCCGATTGTGATGCCATGATGCAGGCCGTGTGAGAAATTGGTGAATCCGTCAGGTGAGTTGGCGCTTGAATGTTCCGTCTTCACGCCTTAGTTCGGGGGCCGCATGGATCCGATGCACCCTTACGAACACCTCTCGCTTTTCACCATCGGGCTGATTCTGAGCGTCTGGCTGATTGGCAGTCACGGGCTGATGCTGGCGAAACCTGCGTTGGTGCAGGGATTCCTGAAGAAATTCCCGCGCGATCAAGCGACCGGCCAAATTCTGCTAGGGATTGGCCTTGCATGGTTCTGGTTGCTGATCGCGCCTGACGGGCTGGGCAAACTCAGCGCGCTTGCCATGGACCTCGGTGAATTCAATGGAGCCAAGCCGCTGCTGCGGATTCTGGTGCCGGTGTCCCTGATATTGGTTGCGATCAGCGTGAAGGATTTCCTCGCCGTTCGCGCGTTGGGCGTGGTCGGTCTGATGGTCGCCTCGCCGATGCTTGAAGCGGCGTTCCTCAAGGATCCATCCTCGCGCTTGCTGGTACCCATCTACGCGTACGCCTTGCTCACCGCCTCGCTTTTCTGGGTTGGCATGCCCTATCTGTTCCGGGATGCCGTGACTTGGGTTACCGCCGATCCAAAACGTTGGACCTTGCTCTCCTTTGCGGGTCTCGGCTATGGGGTGGCGACTCTGGTCTGCGCATGTGCTTTCTGGCGGCACTATTGACCTGTTCCTCCAGAGTGTTTCTGGAGGTTGTGAGTATCGCTTGGCAGAGTACGTTCAGTAAACAGGCACGCCCGAGGTGTCCGTCCCGCTCGTGTTTGCGCTACCTTTACCTTGGGCCTTGCCGGCCGATTTCTCCATGCCTTCTCCAGTGAGCCGCAGGTCACGGCCCATTCCGATAAACGTATTGCAGGAACTGGTTAGAACGATTGCAGTGGCAAGTGCGATCAACAGGATAGGTTTCATCACAAGCCGTCGTAGCTAAAAAACCACCCCTTGCAAGCCTATAATGTAAATGTTTCTTAATAATCCTGGCAGGGTTTCTGCACACCGTGCCCCCGGGGGTCCAACCGCCAATAGTCATCCA
>JAPLUJ010000478.1:7596-11039 GCA_026397695.1 Verrucomicrobiota bacterium
ATCCATCCCGGACACGAGGATTCGTGGTTCTGCGAAAGGCGGGACATCATGTGCGGAGACTCAGGATGCTGAAGTTCCAGGCACCTCATGGCACAGCGCGTGGTAGATTCTGATCGCGGCATAGGCGTCATTGGCGGCATAGAGCAACTGGCGCTCGGACAAGACCCGTGCCGCCCAGTTCGAGGTGGTGACGGATTTGGATTTCAAGAGTTTGCGATTGAAGCACATGGCGATCGCCGATTTCGCTCCGACCGAATTCCGGTAGCCCAGTTTCTTGAACGAACGGTCGAGGTCCACCACGGCGGCGGGGCGGATACCGAAGCGGTTCGAGATCTGATGGAGATCACCGCCGAGACCGAAGCCGATCTTGGTGAGTTCGGCGGATAGCAGCAATTCAAGGATCACCGGGTGGCTCTCGACGCAAGCGGACTGGAAAACAAACGCCTTCTCCATGGTGGCGAATTGCAGCACATGCGGACCAGCGGATTTCTGGCCTTTTTGAAAAGTCGGTTTCGACTCGGTGTCGAAGCCCACGACTCCGGCGCTCATGAGTTCATGCAAGGCGAGTTCGGCTTGGCGTCGGCTCGTCACCACGAACACGCAGTCCAATCCGAGGCCGTCGAAGGGCTCCAATTCAGCGATATCTGCCGTGTGGGGTGGTGTTTTGGGAGTGCTCATGCGGAAACTTCGGTGGCAAGGTTGCAGCCTCGGTATCCACATGATCGTCCCGACCGGCACAGAGATCAAGTCCATCATGGACGGATGGTGCCAACCACTAACATGCAGTCACCGTAACTGAAAAAACGGTAGCGCTCCGCCACGGCTTGCCGGTAGGCCTCCATGACCAACTCCCGCCCGGCGAACGCGCTCACCAACATGATCAAGGTGCTTTGCGGCAAATGGAAATTCGTCAGCAGCCCGTCCACCACCCGGAAATCATGCGGCGGATAGATGAAAATATCCGTTTCCCCCAGATGATCCATCTCCTGAATCCTCAATCTTCGATCCGTGCACCTCGATCCCAGCGCTTCCAGTACCCGCGTCACCGTGGTGCCCACCGCCAGCACCCGTCCCGCCGCATTCACCCGGCGTGCGGTGGCCGCACTCAGCGTGCATTTTTCCGCGTGCATGATGTGATCGGCCACCACCTCCGCTTTCACCGGGCGGAACGTGCCCACCCCCACATGCAAGGTGAGAAAAGCGTGCGAGATGTGCTCTAACATTTCCGGCGTGAAATGCAGGCCGGCTGTCGGCGCGGCGATCGCCCCTTCCTGGCGGGCGAACACGGTTTGATAGCGTTCGCGGTCGGGTGGTTCTTCGGCGCGGCCCAAATAGTGCGGCAGCGCGAGATGCCCGTGTTGGTTCAAGTCCATTGGCGCGTCCCAGCGGATTCTGCGGTCACCGTTGTTGAAAACCTCCGCCACCGTGCCGGTGATGCCGCCCACCGTCAGCGTGCGGCCCGGTTTCATCCGTTTGCCCGGACTCACAAGGCAGCGCCAATCCACTGGCGATCGCCGCTCCAGGCACAACAGTTCTATTTTCCCGTCATCCGAAAACACCCGTGCGGCGATCACCTTGGTATCGTTCAGAACTAACAAATCATGAGCCTGCAGGAACTGCGGAAAATCCCGGAACATCCGGTGTTCGATCCGGCCGGAGTCCCGGTGCACCACCAGCATGCGCGAGGCGGCACGCTCGGCCAAGGGCCGCGCCGCAATCAACTCGGCCGGCAAATGGTAATCGAAATCCTGAGTCAGCAATGGCATGGGCACATCCATTTAGACGCCCTGCAAGCGCACCGCAAGGACTGCCACATCGGACACAAGGCGCGCGCATCCAGCCTCACTCGGGGAGGCGGCGGATGCGCACGTTGCGATAGGCGATTGGTCCGTGGTCGCCTTGGATGCGCAGCGAACCGGTGGCTTGTTCGGGCAGACCTGCACGGGTCGGGCCTAACAATTCCACGTTGTCGTGGATGAGGATGCCGTTGTGAAACACCTTCTCGAAGCGGGCATTGCGGGTTTTCACGCCTGCGGCATCGAAGCGGGGCGCGCGGTAGATCACGTCGAACGTCTGCCACTCACCCGCCGGTTTGCTGGCATTGACGAGCGGCGCATGGCCGCGGACGTTGGCATTGTTGATCCATTCCGGATAGATGCCGCCACATTCGATGCCGGGATATGCATCCTTGGCGACGCCGAAGCTGTCATAGATCTGCACCTCGTGGCTGCCGCAGAAATAGATGCCGGAATTGGACTTCTGCCGGATCATGAACTCCGCATGCACCGCGACGTCGCCGAAGCGAGAGCTTGGGATTCTGCGGGTCTGTTTTCACATTCCCGACCTCCTGCCAACCGGTGGCGGGTTCCCATGCTTCAAACGCCTTGCCTGCGGGCATCATGGCCACGCCCTGCATGCGTCGCCAGCCGTTCATCGAGCGTTGCAGGTTGGCGCGGGCGTCGCCCTTGATGCCAAAGTGCTGCAAGCCCACTGGCCCGTTCCAGTCCAATGCCTTGAGTTTATCTAACATGTTTCCCGTATCATAGGTTCCGCTGTCCAGAGGTTGGATCAATTTCCCCCAATCCTTGCCGTCGGCATCGGCACCGTTGATCGTCACCACCATCAGGTGGGGGAGAGCATCCTTGAGGCTGGCGTCGAGATCCTTGCCATCGACCTTCAGCCAGTGGCAAAGATTGAAGGTGACACCGAAGTTTTTCCGGTCCACCTGGCGTGCCAGGCGCGCCGCATCCTCGACGCGTTCAACCCAGCAGCCGGTGTGCGGATAGAGGGCGACGCGCAGCCCGGACTGTTGTGCCAGGGCCGCCAACTCGCGCATCACCGGAACGGCCCGCACGTCGCCTGCGGGATCTGACGGCTTGTGGGCCTTGGTGGTCACAAAAAACCACAGGATCGAGTTCCGCCCGCGCAACTGCTCAAGCGAGTCGCGGATCGCCGGGCTCACAGGCTCCGCAGCATCGAGATCGAGCCGCAGATAGAGCGCGAACATCTTCGCATGCTGCAGGTCCGAGGCGGCGAGCATCTCGCGCAGCGCATCCGGCTTGGTATAACAGGGGCCGATGCCGTCAAAACCGAGTTCCTTGACCAACGCCACCTGCGCCTCGGCCGTCTGGTGGGTCGCGTCACGGGTGCCGGTGTCCATCGCGAAAAACGCCGGTTCCGCCGCCCCGCACATGGCCGCGGTTGCTAACAACACAATCCCTGACAGACAGTTGCGTTGGTTCATGCCTTGAGTCCCTCCAGGTTCACGTTCAAGCGTTTGTTTTCCTTCAGCAATGCTTCCATGGTCATCGAGCCGTGGCGCTCGGCGGCCTCGCGACCGAGGATGCACGCGAGGCAGCCGTCCACCGCGCGGCGCACGGTGTCGTTGGCGAAATTGCCGTTGGTGATCTGTTGATGGAAGCTCGCGATGTTGCGCGTCGCAC
>JAPLUJ010000194.1:0-4834 GCA_026397695.1 Verrucomicrobiota bacterium
CAAGCAAACCAATCTCCGCGCCGTAATCCTGTTCAGTGATGGCGACTACAACCTAGGCCAGCCACCCGTGGGTGCCGCCCAGAAGATGCGCCTGCGCGGGGTGCCGCTGTTCCCGATTCCGGTGGGCAGCCAGGTCCGCTTGCCGGACCTCGACTTGCTGGCCGTCACCGCCCCCAGTTATGGCATCACCGGGGAAAACGTCCAGATCCCGTTCACGGTGCGTTCGTCGTTAGACCGCCAGATCCGCACCATCGTCCGCCTGCGCGATGAAAACGGCCGTGAACACACCAAGGACATCATCCTGCCGCCCAATACCGAAACCTACGATTCGGTGCTCTGGCGGCTTGAAAAGGAAGGCTCGTCCACACTGGAACTCTCCATCCCCGTCGCCGAGGGCGAACTCATCGCCAAGAACAATGCACGCAAGTTTGTTATCGCCGGGCAGCCGCAGAAAATCCGCGTGTTAGTTATAGAAACCCTGCCACGCTGGGAATACCGCTTCCTCAGGAATGCCCTGTCCCGCGATCCCGGCGTGGAGCTTTCCTGCCTGCTCTTCCACCCCGAGATCGGACTTGGCGGCGGCAAGGACTATATCCAGGCGTTCCCCCCGAAACTTGAAGACCTCGCCAAATACGATGTGATTTTCCTCGGCGATGTGGGCGTGGCCAAGGAACAACTCACCAAGGAACAATGCGCCCTCATCCGCGGCCTCGTGGAAAACCAAGCCTCCGGGGTGGTCTTCATGCCGGGACCACAGGGCAACCAGTTCTCACTGTTAGACACCGAGCTTTCCGACCTGATGCCCGTGATTCTTGATGATACCCAGCGCAAAGGCGTAGGGGAGGCCATCGCTTCCCCGCTGAGCCTCACCACCGAAGGCCGTTCCTCCCTGCTCACCATGCTGGGCAACAACGAAGAGGAAAACCCGGCCATCTGGCGCCGTCTGCCGGGCTTCTATTGGAATGCCGCAGTCATCAAAGCCAAGGGCGGCGCCGAAGTCCTCGCCGTCCACGCCAACCGCCGCGGCAAATTCGGCCCCATCCCGCTCCTCGTCACCAACCCCGCTGGCCATGGCAAGGTGCTCTTCATGGGCATCGATTCCGCATGGCGCTGGCGCCGCGGCGTCGAGGATCTCTATCACTATCGGTTCTGGGGCCAGGTCGCCCGCTGGATGTCATATCAGCGGAACATGGCCTCCGGCCAACGCGTCCGTTTGTTCTTCACCCCGGAACGCCCGGAACCCGGCACCACCGTCACCCTCAATGCCAATGCCTTCGATGCCAACGGCGCACCGCTCGAAAAAGGCACGGTCGCCATTGATCTAACATCCCCTGATGGGCACACCCAGCGCCTCGAACTCCAGAAAAACTCGTCCGCATGGGGTGCCTTCAGCGGACGTTTCAAGGTGGATCAGCCGGGAGCCTGGAAAATCCGCGCTACTGCCAGCGGTGCCGAAGACAAACCCCTCGAAACCACCCTGCTCGCCCAGGGCGTGGATATCGAAAAAACCGGCCAACCGGCGCGCCCCGAAGTACTCGAGGAAATGGCCCGGGTTTCCCGCGGCCGGGTTATCCATCCCGCCCAGCTCACCGATCTCGTGAAGGAAATCACCGCCCTGCCGGAACCCCGCCCACTCGAATCCCGGATTCCGCTCTGGTCGCACTGGGCCACCCTCACCGCCCTCATCTCCCTGTTAGGTGTCTTCTGGACCGGCCGCAAACTCAACGGCATGTTCTAACGGGCTGCCGGGAACCCAACCAGCTCTCCTACCATGAATGATGCATCGGGCCAGTTGTCCGTTCGTGAATCCACCGGCCGCTCACCCGTGGATGCCACGCGCCGCCGGCACTCGGTTACGCGTCGATGCCAGCCGTTGGTGCTTGGGCTGATAGGTCTGCTGGCGTGTCCCATCCACGATACCAATGCCGCCGATGAAGTCACACCCGCCAGCCCCCCGGCTGCCAATCCAGCATCCACCACACCGGAAAAAACCCCGCGCAAACCGGGTGCATTGACGCCTGAGGATCAAGCCTTGGTCGACCAAGCGATCGCCCGCCTGAAGCGGGATCTCCTGCTGGCATGCCTTCTGCCGCCTCGCGAAAAAACGCGCCTTGGATTGGCCAAGGAGTCCGCCACCCAACAGAAAGACCATACACCACCTGAAAAACCAGCCGCCTCAGATCCGGTTGAAGACAAGCAGTTGGCCCTCGCGCTTGAAGCCGCCGAGAAGAATCTGGTGAACAACAAAGGCGGGCTGTCGTTCGATCTAACAGAACAATGCGGGGGCATCGGTTCCGAGGCTCTGGTGGGGCTGGCCTTGGTGAAGGCCGGAGTTTCGCCCAATCATCCACTGCTCCAACAAATTTGGAATGACATCCAGAAGACTCTCTCCGAATCCATTTATGTGATGGGCGTCGAACTTATGCTGGTGGAAGCCATGCGCAACTCACCCGTCGAGGGCTGGCCGCAAATTACCGGCAAACATAAGAAGGAACCGGAATTTGAAAAGGTTACCCGCTGGGTGGTCCGGGTTGCCGAAAATCTGATGAACTCCGGATCCAGAGGAGTGTGGGGTTACAGCCTGAAGGAACGGAAGTACCACGATCATTCCGTGACCCAATATGCCGTCTTGGGCTTGAAAGCGGCGCGCATATCCGGCTGGCAAGCGCAATCCTCCGGGGATCGCCGGGTTTGGCAAGCAGTGCTGGAACATTTTCTGCAAGCCCAGGAGCGGGTCGGCCAGAATGTCGTGTTGTCGGTTCTAACCGATGCACAGGGCGTGGGCGGTGTGGATTACACCTCCCATGGTTGGAAAAAATCGGCCGGCCTCGATTATGGATATGAGTCGAACGGTCAAGCCCGCGGATGGGGCTACACCAACGACAATTTGCCGGGCTCCAAACAACCGGCGGCGGGTCAGTCCGCGTCCTATTTGAACATGACCATTGCGGGCTTGACGGCCATGATCCTGGCCCGCTCGGAACTCGACTCATCACCGGATCCCAAATCCAAAAAAACCAACAAAACCAATGAGGATTCCGCAGCGGCGATCCGTGATGGCATGGCGTGGGTGCAATCTAACTGGAACGCGGATGTGATCGATGGCTACGGCCTTTATGGCATCGAGCGCCTGGGGGTGCTGGGAAATCTCACCACCATCGGCGGCCACGACTGGTACCGCGAATTGGCACCCAAGGCGGCAACCCGGGTCATGGCCGGGAACGGACTCAACGGCCGGTGGGGTGGTCCCACTTGCGACAAGGCCTTCTATCTGTTGTTCCTGGTGCGTGGAACGTCAAGCTCGTATGCCAGACCCACCGCCGGCAAAACCGCGCCGTAGCCTGAATGCAGACTTCCCGAACCAGCCTTGTATGGGACAAGTTCCGACTGGTACGGCAGGTATCGGATTTTGCCAACTGATTTCCACGCTCAGCGATCTAACCGCTCGGTGCCATAATCACCGAAGGGAACCAGCAGATCGCCGTCGGCGGCCACGGTCATGCGGTCGAGGCCGAGGTTCCATGGCGGGAACGTCCATGTGTCGGCGGTGGCACCATCGCTGTTGGCGGCACACAGGGAATGCCACTTCGCTCCGGTCAACGTACCCTGGATCCAGCGCAACGAATCCGGCGTCCAGCCGATTTTGAGTGCGGGTTCGGTGACAAATGTTCCTTGATCATTGAGCAGGTTGCGCTCCACCACGTCTGATTTGGCGACAAACAAACGGCGGCCGCCGGCGGTGGCGACCACGTTGGCAGATGTTTCCACAGCGGCGATCAGGAAGGCGTCGAAACCATCGCAAGCAGACACCTGCAGAGCGGTGGATGTTTCGTTAGATGAAGTGCGGGTGAACGCCAGGAATCCGTTGGCATCGAGTTCGGTGGCGGCGAAGAGTTCGCCGGGCAAGTCGATCAGGGGATGCACGGCGGGCATGCCCGAGGTCCCCACCTTGATCACGAGTGCCGATTGGGTCGCCAGGCTGGAACCGAGCCACTTGCCGGTCTGCATGCTTCTCCAATAAGAAGTCCCTAACACAATGCGTCCGGCGGCAGCCTCGCAAACCCCGTTGAGCATCGTGCCCACAGGCCCCAGGCTAACAGGACTCTCCGCCACCGGGGCTTCCGGACGGGACGTGTCGAACATGACCAAACAGGGCGCTTGCTCCGGCACCCAATACGGCCGTGTATCCACCACCACCGATGGCGTCACCAGCGCCGGGCTAGCGGCTTCTGTCAAACTGCCTGCCGGTTGGATCATGACCGGTGGATATCCTGCAAACCAATAGCTAAAGCGGAAATCCAGCACGACTGCGGGACGATCCGGTTGGGGCCATAACAATCGATCCACTGCCGCCTGCGTGCCGGGTGGCGGAGTCATCGAACAGGATCCTAACAGGGACAGCGCGGGCAGCGCGGTGGCATCATAAATGTCCAGCACCAGCGGGTTTCCTCCGCCCCCCCCGATGATCGGTCGCCATTGATAGATCGGATGCGCGGGTACTTTTTCACGCAGAATGTAAAGCTTGCCATTGCGATAATCCGCAGCCTTCACGATCCCCTCCCCGAGATCGGTTTCCGCGAGAATTTCCTCGGGCGCATTGGCCGGCGACACCCGCACGGTCGCCCGCCCGCCACCATACCAACTGCCGTCCTCGATCTGCAGCAGGTAAGCACCTGCCTCCAGCACGCGGTCCACCGGCCAGGCCAGTGCCACCTCGGACAACACGGCCGGCAAATCGCGGTCCGTGACATCGGCCGACACCAGAAACCGCTGCGATATTGACACCACCGCGTGACCTATCAGATCGGCGCGGCGTGCGTCAAAGGCATGGGCG
>JAPLUJ010000194.1:4842-7068 GCA_026397695.1 Verrucomicrobiota bacterium
GCGATTCCACCGCGCAAGCGCAAATCCCGGGCGCTCACATCGATATCCAACAGTTGCAGCATCGCGCGCCATGCGCCGGAGTCAGGGTCATGGTAACTCAGGGGAATCAACGCCAATCCCGCCGCGGGCAGCACTTTCAGCGCCTGCTCATCCCACATGGCCTCGCTGAAAGATCCCGGTGCCCCCAAATTCACGCGACGCAGCAATGCGGGTGCCGCCGGATCCGCCACGTCAAACAGCGAGGCCGCCACCGTCCCTGCTTCCCAACCAATCGAGAACAACAAGTCACCGATCGGCTCCAGATAGGACGACCACCCCGGTACTTCAAGGTGCCCGGCCACCACTGGATGCCACGGATCAGTTAGATCAACCACCCACAGCGGGTCGGTTCGCAGGAACGTCACCACATACACCTTGTTGCCGGCGAAGCGGGTTGCATACAAGCTTTCACCGGCGGCCAGTTCGAGCCGCCCGAGGCGCCCCTCGACCACCGCCGGGTGGATGACCTCGGGTGCCCACGCGCGGAAGGTTTCCAGCACGGTCGTGGGTGACCATGATGCCGATCCGTTCCAACGTCTCTCCGAGATGGTGGTCAGCACGTTGCCGCTCCATTGCATCCGGAATTTGTTGGAAACCGCGCCCTCGGTGCGAATGGGCGGGGCCATGCGCACCAAACCGCTGGGACGAACCGCGAACACCGACACCTCGGAGACGTTCCATTGTCCGTTAGGGTAAACCGCCACCGCCAACCAGTCGGCACCGGCAGCAATCACCGGACTGGATCCTTCAACGACAGTTTCCCCGGCCGCCACCGGTGCCTGCCCCGGTGCCAGCAACCACTCGCTCAGGCGGCTTCTGACACTCGGTCCGTTAGTTCCGGTGCCATCCGTATGGTTCCATTCGGTGGTCGCCAGAATCAGGCGCTTACCGGCCAGGCGGCTGTCGGCCAAACTGCCGGACACTTCCTGGGTATGAGTGATCGCGGCCTTGGCGCCGCTGACTTTCACCATATTGATGCGCGTCCATTGGCCGCCATCCTGCGTCCAACCTTCGGTCAGGAGCACGACCGTGCGGTCCGCAGTGGTATCCGGCGGCAACACATAAAGATCCTGCCCTACCGCCGGCAGCCGCAGGGATGCCATGATCCGGGGATCCGCCGGATCCGTTAGGTCGAGCACCTGCAAACCGCGCAGTTGGTTGAAAAAGTAAACGGTGTTGCCATCGACTTTCCAAATATCCGCTTCCACCGGCACGTCCACCGTGCCGTTCGCCGCGTCATCCACCGCCGCACCAGGCGTCATCAGCCCACGCGGCCCCAGCCAGGACCCCGAACCCGACTTGACCGGCGCAAACGTATTCCTGCCTTTGTAAAAACGCGCGGGGCATTTGGCACGCGAGGCGATTTCCACCTCATACCGTCCGAGCGCCCGCCACTGGACACTTGTGGCAGTCGCGGGCAGGTTGAATTTCATCACCCCGACCACCGCACTTTGGGTGATGACGCTCTGCCAGCCGCCCTGACGCTGGAACTTTTGCACGGTCACGCTGCCCACCCCCTCGGGCACTGTCACATTCGCTGTCAGGCGATCCGCTGACAACTGCATCTTGAGGGTCTTCTGGCCACTGGTTGCCGCCACGAGCAATCCGCTGCCGCACATGAAGACCGCAGCGAGCAACCACACGAATAACCGCCGCAAAATACGGCACCACGGGAAAATGCATGATTTCATGGTGAATGATGGGGAAAAGAATTCAAGGAGCTTCGCAAGACAATACCGAGATACACCTTCCAACCCAAATAACAAGCCGTTTTTACGGCTTTCTTGAAATATGTCGACCTGTGGTCGGGCCGAAAATTGCAAGGCGTATCGGTCAGCCGCAGCGCTGGTTTTATGGATCGCGGTGGGGGAGGATGCCGCACACGGTCGGCGTGACGCCCAATGCTGTTAATTAGCACCTCACCCCCCCTTCCTTGTCGAGTTGTTGAAGTGTCACACTGCTATGATTGACGATTGAGGATTGTTGATTGTTGAAGTGAGCTTGCTTGGCGCGGATGCTCGGTTTCAAGCTCAGATCAGAAATCAAAAATATTCTATCAACAATCGTTCGACTGAGCTCACGCCGAAGTCATCAATCCCAATTTGGAAACGATCACGAGATCGGTGGACTCTGTGGCCTTCGAGTCGGTTTCGGACTTTGACTCTTTCGAGCCCTTGGTCTCGCCTT
>JAPLUJ010000079.1:0-2066 GCA_026397695.1 Verrucomicrobiota bacterium
TGTAGTTTCCCGCACCCGCCCTGCCCAAATCCTCAAAATCCTCCGGCAGGTAGGGGCGCAGGATTCCGATCCCGCCGGTTGTCATATCATCCGCACGAAGATTGAGATAATACGGGGCAAGCCTGCCGAACTCGGCGACCGCCTGGTTGAGCAGCGCGACCCTTGGGCCAAGATCCAGGGCATCCACGTTCGCCGCCGTTGGATAACGGGTTGTTCCAAGCCCCGTCCATCCGATCAGTTGCTGGTCTTCAACCACGCCGTTGGGCGTGTGGTAAGCATATAATTGGATTCTCTGCTCGCCGGCCCTATGGCGATCCTGGAGCGACACCAGCACATCGGCCAGATGCTGGGCCCTGGCGGGCAGCGGAAACAGGACATAGATCAACGAACACAGAATGATGGATCTCATGGGACGATTTTTCGGGATTACAACAAGTCCAATTGTGGTATCGCGCGCTCAGTAGGCGACGACCTGCAACTTCACTTTCGGGTTGTCCTTGTGCATCGGGTCGAGGGCGAGGGCTTGCTCGGTGTTGTTGCCCAGGCCGTCCCCGTCGGGGTCGAGCGAAGCGTCCGGGCCGTCAATGGTCGAGGTGGCCTGGAACGGGTTGTAGCCGTAGGTGACTTCGAAGATGTTGGACAACCCGTCACTATCATAATCGGCGGACCGGGCCTCTTCCAGGCTGTCGTAGATGTCAGTGTGGTGGAGGCGGGTGAAAAACTTCGGGGTGGTGCTGGCGCAGCCATAGCTGTGATCTCCCTCGCCGAAGTCAATGATCGGCGCGTAATACCAGTTCACCATGTCGTTGGACCACTGGAAGAAGTAGGTCTTGCCGGCGACACCCGCCCAATCGGCGGCCCAGGTTCCCGCCGCGACCGCCGTGAAATTCATCTGCGATTGCGGCGCGGGGTCTGCGGCACCCGGCCCTGCCAGGATCGCCAGCGGCAGCAGCGCGTGCGCGGCTTTGAGAGCGATGTTCACCGGCCACCCCCTTCCGTTAGGACCGGCCTGACGGGCCGCGCCGGTTGTGCCCGCTCCCAGAACAACACGGTCACGTCCGCGGGTTTCGGCGGGTGGGCAAGCAGGAAGGCCCGGCGTTCCGCTTCCGCCTTGATCCGCGCCTGATAGGCGGAGGCCATCCGCGCGCCCTCCACCCGATAGAGATCATGCAGGCCCTGGATCAAAGCCACGGACTCCTTGTTGGTCGTGTCTCCATCCGTAAGAACGAAAGCAGGTCCACCGGTTGCGAGGTCGGGCAACTCCGGATACACGGGCGGTGTGTAGGTATTTTCGCTGTTCTCCAGCCATTCGTCCGTCGAAGCGCGCAATTGCTTCGTATCGGCATCCCCGATGCCCATCAGCAGCGCGTATTCGCGGATTTTCCCGTCAGCACCCTCTACCTGATAGATTCCAAAGCCGGCAAAATGATTGAAGTCGAGGTTCGACCACCCCGAAACCTCCTGGTCCGCTCCGCCATTCGGATAGCATCGGAGGAACGTGCGCGAATGGTCATACACCGTGGCGGAAACGAATGCCAACCGCATGGCCACGAATTTTTCCCGCCAGGCCTTCATCCGGGCCTGCACGACGGGATCGGTCACCGGCAGCGCGGGCAATGGTGGCGGGGGAACGACAAGCCCCGGATCTTCCACCAGATGCACCGTCTGCGTGATGGTTCCGGTAACCGGCGGGAGTCCGGACATCGGGGGAGGCTCCACCACGTCAACACGCCGCACCACAGTGCTCGTGGCTTTGAATGGCGGCAACACCGGCATCGGGGCGGGTGCCGGCGGCGTGCCGTCGGCGATGGGGCCGGGGATGCGGGTCTCGGAGGCTGGCACCTCTGCGGTGGAAGCACCAGGTGTGTCCGTGGCTTCCTGAGCATGGACTGCGGCTGTGCACAGGAAAACGGCAATCAAAGGTCTGGGTATCAGGTTGAGCATAGTGCGAGCGGGCTGAACTGGGGAGAGAAAAACGGCGGCAGCTAGACGCTCATGGATTAACAGCTTGAGAAAAGGGGTCAAGGAAATTGCACGCGGAATCCTGAATTATTTTCAAGAATTCT
>JAPLUJ010000079.1:2074-5517 GCA_026397695.1 Verrucomicrobiota bacterium
ATGCCGGTGAATGCTCGCGCTCGTGTTGAGGGACGAGGAAATTCAGGTCATTGGCAGGGCGGTGGCAGCGGAGCTACAGCACCGCCGGGAGGCGCTTGGTCTGTCGCGCAACAGTCTGGCACAAAGGGCCGGCATCAGTGTGCAGAGCGTGTGTTTTATCGAGAACGGCGTGAACAGTCCCTCTCTCTCGACATTACTGCGGATATGCCATGCACTTGAGTCAAATTTGGCGTCCGTATTGCGTCGTGCCGGAGATGTGAATCCGAAGCGCAAAAAGAACTAGCCGACACTTGCCCTTTCTTCTACGAATAAAGGACAATCATCTCATGCGGAAAGCCACGGGCATGGCATCAATCGCCATATATCTTGAATATCGGTTTGGCGGGTCCGCGCCAGTTCAGGAGGCCCTTGCTCCATGCCCAGACGAGGCCTTCGGCGAGCAAGAGTAAAAACAGCATGGCCACCAGAAACGCCCCGACCGAAAGCTTGAGAAATGCCACCGCGAAGGGAAGGAGAAAAACCGTCTCCACGTCAAACAGCAGGAACAACAGGCCGAACAGATAGTATTGCGAATGAAAACGCGTCTGGCGCTCGGCCAGCGGATTCACGCCACATTCGTAAAGCGCGTTCTTTTCCGCACCACGTTTGATAGGCGTGAAAAAGCGCATCCACACGCGGGCCAGCGTAAGTGAGGCGACCGGCACCGCCAAAGCCACACCGAAAAAGAGCAGTACCGGCAGGTACGGATGATTCATGTTAGACCTTCCACAGTTGCAACACCCGCAGATAGTTGGCCCGTGCGAAAACCGTCGGGTCCGGGCAATGGAGGAGGCTCATGCTGCCGCGCAATTGATCGACGGACTCGTATTCATGGTCTTCCAACCAGTGGCGCAGGCCGGTGATCAGGCTGGCGATGTGGGACGGTCCGTATTTGAGCAGGCAGGAAACCACTTGCACGGCATTGGCCCCGCACATGATCGCCTTGATGATATCCTCGACGGTGTGAACGCCGCCACTGACCGCGATATCGGCCTTGAGACGACCGTGGAGAATCGCCGCCCAGCGCAAGCGCAGGCGGAGTTCGGAGGAATCCGATAGATCGAGCCGGTGGGTGGCTTCGAGTTCCTCGATATCGATATCCGGCTGATAGAACCGGTTGAACAGGATCACGCCTGCGGCACCCATCGAGCAGAGTGTTTGGGCGAAATGTCCGGGCGATGAGAAGAACGGCGAAAGTTTCATCGCGATCGGGATGGTGACGGATGCCTTGACCGCCTGTAGGATATCGAACGTGCGGCCCGCCACCGCGAGTCCCGGTTCGTCCAGATCGGTGGCTATGTAATACACGTTGAGTTCGAGGGCGTCCGCGCCGGCTTGTTCGATGAGGCGGGCGTAGTCGGTCCACCCCCCCAAACTCACGCCGTTGAGCGAACCGATCACCGGAATATCCACCGCCTCCTTGATGCGGGAAATTTGTTCCAGATAGCGGTCCGGCCCGAATGCATAGTCCTCCATCCGCGGAAAATAGGACGTCGCCTCGGAGAACGATTCCGCGGCATTTTCGGTATGGGCGAATTCCGCGATCTGGTCATTGGTGATCTGCTCCTCGAACAACGAGCGCATGACCACTGCAGCGGCACCGGCGTCTTCCAGGCGACGCACGGTGTCCAGTTGGTCGGCCAAGGGCGAGGCCCCGGGCATCACCGGGTTTTTCAGGGGCAGACCGAGATAGGTAGTGGCGAGTTCCATGGGGTTCAGGCGTTAGGTGTGGGGGTTGCGGAGGTGGTGGATTCCTGGGTGGAGGCCATTTGCTGATAGTGCTCGAAGCGTTGTTTCACGGATGCCGCCGCCATCTCCTGGAGCATGGCCGAGCGCTGCGGGTTGATGCGCTCCAACATCTGGAAGCGGGTTTCGTTGCGGGTGAAGTCCGTGAGCAGGCCCTTGGGTGCCGCAGAGTCGAGTTTCATCGGGTTTTCGCCGTTATCGGTGCGGCGCGGATCGAAACGGAACAGTGGCCAGTAACCGCAGGCCACCGCGCGTTTCTGTTGTTCCAAGCCCTGCGACAGGCTGTATCCGTGGGCGACGCAGTGGCTGTAGGCAATGATCAGCGACGGGCCGGCATAACTTTCCGCCTCGCGGAAAACCGATACGGCATGGGCGTCCTTCGCGCCGAGTGCGATCCGCGCGACATATACCGAGCCATAAGTGGTGGCGATCAGCCCGAGGTCTTTTTTCGGCAGCGCCTTGCCGGCCATGCTGAACTTCGCCACCGCACCCAGCGGTGTGGACTTCGATTGCTGGCCACCGGTGTTAGAATAAACCTCGGTGTCGAGCACCAAGATGTTGACGTTTCTGCCGGAAGCGATCACATGGTCGAGCCCGCCGAAGCCGATGTCATAGGCCCAACCGTCGCCGCCGACGATCCAGACGCTCTTGTTCACCAGATAGTCGGCGATCTGACAGAGCATGCGGGCCTCGCGGGTGGTGTGACCTGTGAGCGCCTTGCGCAGGGCCACGACGCGCTCGCGTTGTGCCTGGATGCCGGCTTCGGTCGTCTGATCGGCACCGCTGATGGCGGTGACCAGATCATCGCCTAACAGACCCGCCTGGCCGCGCAACAGGACTTCGGCGAAATTCTTCGATTGATCGAGACTGACGCGGAAGCCGAGACCGAATTCCGCGTTGTCCTCGAACAGCGAATTCGCCCAAGCCGGACCGCGACCGCAGTCATCGGTGGTATAGGGAGTGGTCGGCAGATTGCCGCCATAGATGGACGAACACCCCGTGGCGTTGGCAATCAGCGCCCGATCGCCAAAGAGCTGGGTGAGCAATTTGATATAGGGCGTCTCGCCGCAGCCGGCGCAGGCCCCCGAGAACTCGAACAACGGCCGCATGAACTGGGTGGTTTTCACGTCGTCGCGGAGCATCGCGCGGTCGGGGTCCGGCAGTTTGAGGAAGAACGCGAAGTTGGCGCGTTCGGATTCGCGCAGCGGGAGTTGCGGCACCATGTTGAGGGCTTTGCGGCTCGGGTTGGATTTATCCTTGGCCGGGCACACCTGGACGCAGAGTTGGCAGCCAGTGCAATCCTCGGGCGCGACTTGCAGGGTGTAGAGCATGCCCGGGTATTCGCGGGCCTTGAACTCGGTGGACTTGAAGGTGGGCGGCGCTCCTGTTAGACATGCTGCGGCATACACTTTGGGTCGGATAGCGGCGTGCGGACAAACGCTGGCGCACTTGTTGCACTGGATGCAGAGGTCCATTTCCCAGACCGGGATTTCCTCGGCGATGTTGCGTTTTTCCCACTGGGTGGTGCCGGTGGGCCAGACGCCATCGACCGGGAACGCGCTCACAGGCAGCAGGTCGCCCTTGCCGCCGAGCATCAGCGCGGTAACCCGTTGCACGAAGTCCGGCGCGCTGGCCGACACAATCGGCGCCTGACGCAC
>JAPLUJ010000060.1:0-1777 GCA_026397695.1 Verrucomicrobiota bacterium
GCCTCCGGCCTCTGACCTCTGACCTCTGACCTCTGGTCTCTGGTCTCTGTCCTCCGGCCTCCGGCCTCCGACCTCCGACCTCCGACCTCCGACCTCCGACCTCCGACCCCTGACCTCTGTCCTCTGTCCTCTGTCCTCTGTCCTCTGTCCTCTGACCTCTGGTCTCTGGTCTCTGGTCTCTGGTCTTTGTCCTCCGACCTCCGCTCTTTCCCCTTCCCAACTAGCAGGCTTTCCGCTTGAATCTTGCCGTAGTCCCCGCCGCCATGAAACCGCCGCTCACCTTCATCGACCTGTTCTGCGGGTGTGGCGGGTTCTCCCTCGGCCTCCAGCGCGCAGGCAACTCCAGTATCCAATCACCACCACACCTAAAATTTTGCTGATTTTTCAAAAAAATTCTCTTCTCGACGCGGTTTGATCCCTACCTCAAGATCTTACAGTCTATTCCATGACCGCGACCCAACCGAAATTCTCCTATTCCGGCCACGAGACATTCGTATGCCGGTATGCTTGGCTTCCGAAGGCCGTCAAACTGGTCAATAAGAATTCGCATGCGTTCAGGGACGAGCATGAGGCCATGGTCACTTTGGGCGTAGGGAAAAACATGGTTCGCTCTATCAAGTATTGGGCGGAATCGGCTCAGGTGCTTCAAAACACCGATGCGGGCCACGCTGTCAGCCCTTTCGGCGAGCGCCTATTAGGGAACGAAGGCCACGATCCATTTTTGGAACGGATCGAGACTCTTTGGCTGTTGCATTGGAAAATCGCCACAAATCCATCCAGTCCGCTCTACACATGGCGGCAGATGCTGAACTACTGGCACCGCTCCGAATTCATCGCCTCGGAGGCCCTGATATTCCTCAAAAAAAACCTTCAGGCGGGGGAAGTCGACAAATCCGAGCGAACCCTTGCCGATGGCATCCGGGTCTTCATCAATTCCTATGTTCCAACTCGCGGGCGGAAGGGGGAGATCGCCGAAGACAATCTCGATTGCCCTCTCGTTGAGTTAAACCTCCTCCGGGAAACAAAAGCCCCCACCGAGTCGATCTATTGCTTTAATCTCGAAGACAAGCCAGCGGTTAGTGCCGCCCTCTTCGCCTACTGCCTCGACGACTTCTGGACGAACCAACATCCGAATGCGGATTTCCTTGAGTTCGCCAAGGTTTCGACCACCGAGGGCAGTCCCGGCCAGATCTTCAAGTTGCCTGAACTTGCAGTGCGTGATCGGCTTGAACAGCTTGGCGATCTAACAGGCGGGAAACTTCAATATGTGGAATCCTCCTCGCTTCAACAAGTAATGCGCAAACCCAGCGCATCACTCTCCTTCGATCTACTCGATGCCATTTACGAGTCATGATGAAACCCACCCCCATTCGTGATCTCATCAAGATCAACCTGCGGTTTCTTCGATCCGCTCAACTGGAGCGGGATTTTTCCGACCCTGCGGCGCTCGATGGCTACATCGTCACGCCTGAGGTCCAAGGTTATCTTCGAAGTCTAGGGCGGGGACTCAATCCCAACTCAGGTGAGCGAGCTTGGCGTATCACCGGTGACTACGGCTCGGGTAAGTCCAGTTTTGCTCTCCTTCTGGCAAATCTCATGGGCCGCAATGCATCCGATCTACCCAAACCGCTTCGCTACCTCAGGGGCGATTTGGGGTTGGCACGCGAGGCAACACCCTTCCTGCCAATCCTCGTCACCGGTTCTCGCGAGCCGATGGCCTACGCTATCATCCGCAGTCTTCATGAAGCCCTGGAATCCGGCATTGATGGACGCAAAA
>JAPLUJ010000060.1:1809-7748 GCA_026397695.1 Verrucomicrobiota bacterium
GGGTGTTGGCAGAAATTGTTAGTGTTTCGCAGGGCTGCACCGACAAAATTGCTATCGCCGCAATCTCAAGTGCTGCCAAAGAAATCGTGGAGAAAGGAATATTCGGCGGTCTGCTGATCATCCTGGACGAACTCGGCAAGTTCCTTGAGTTCTCTGCCAGGCATCCGGAAAAGCAGGATGTCTATTTTCTCCAACAGCTTGCTGAAACCTCGTCAAGGAGCAATTCCTGCCCTGTGCTGACGATCAGCCTTCTTCATCAGGGATTCAGTGCTTACGCAGGGTGCCTGTCGGACACGACTCAGCGAGAGTGGGACAAGGTGGGCGGCCGGTTTGGAAGCTTGTCATTCACCCAACCGCTCACACAGGTGGCCACCCTGCTTGCGACTGCGCTTTGCGTCCGGCACTCTGAAGAGCTGTGGGGCTGGAAAAAACGTGCCAAGGAAGATATGGCCGAGGCTATCGAACTCGGCATGTTTGGTCCTTCTGTTGGAAAGACGGCACTCTCAGAACTCGCGCCCGATCTCTATCCGATTCACTCGACCGTGTTGCCAGTCCTCAATCGCTTTTTCCGGCGCTTCGGTCAGAACGAACGTTCCCTCTTCAGCTTCCTGCTGTCTTCCGAGCCTCACGCGCTCCCGGACTTTGCATCCCGTCCTGCTTCGGCCCAAAACGTTTACAGGTTGTCTGACTTCTACGACTTCGCCGCAGAGAACTTCGCCCATCGCCTTTCCGCTCAAAGCTTCCGTAGCCACTGGCATCAGATCGATGCGGTCATTCGCAGTCATCCCGAACAGGACGGTCTCGACATTCAGATATTAAAGACCGTCGGGATTCTGAATGTCATCGAATCCCAAGAACTGCTGCCGACACGCGAATTGCTTTCCTTGGCACTGGGCCATCCCGAAGACCTTGATGAACGATTACGCGAACTTTCTCAGAAAAGACACGTTCTCTTCAATCGGGGTATTCGGCGGGGCTTCTCCCTCTGGCCGAACACCAGCGTCAACCTTGAGCAAGCATTCATCGACGCATCGGAGCACGTATCTTCGATTCCTCCGCTCGCCGAAATCGTTAGGCAACGACTCGACAACCGCCCAATTGTTGCTCGCCGCCACTATATTAGCACGGGCACGCTGCGACACTTCAGCGTCCTCTTCTTGACGGTCAATGAACTATCCAAGTCCGGTGCCGATCTCGATCCGGTTTACCCCGCCGACGGCACAGTGGCCGTGGTGCTTTGCGAAAAGGATGATGATCGAAGTCGAGCAGAAGAGATGGTGGGGCGGCTCAAAACCCATCGACAAGTGGTTCTTGCAATCAGTCCACCGCTCGAAGGGCTCCAAGGACACGTTCTTGAACTGGAACGGTGGCAGTGGGTGCAACACCACACGATGGAGTTGAAAGACGACCGCTTTGCCGCGACCGAAGTGGCGGGTCAGATTTCCGCCATCAGTGGAATGATCGAGAACTGGATCCAACAGCAGATCAACTTCCGAAGTACCGGGAGTGATGCGGAAAGCCGTATCAGATGGTTTCATAAAGGTTCCCCAGTGGAATCTCTCAATCAGGGAGGGTCACTTCAATCGTTCCTATCCACGCTGTGCGTCGATAAATTGTTTCCCAAGGCGCCCCTGGTTCACAACGAACTGGTCAACCGCCACTCTATCAGTTCATCCGCTGCCGCAGCACGCCAGAAGTTATTCAAGGCAATGCTTGAGAGCGCCGAGTTGCCGCTCCTTGGCCTGCCTGATGACAAGGCACCTCCGGAGAAATCCATGTATCTCTCCGTTTTTCTGGAAGGACGTCTTCACCACGCGGACGCTGGTTCCTGGAAAATCGCGCTGCCGGAGTCCGGCAAGCACTCAGACCCCTGCCATCTGCGGCCTACGTTGGATGCCATCATCCATCGTCTTGAAGAAAAACCGGACGCTCGAGTGAACGTCGGAGATCTTTATACCCTTCTCCGCAGTCCGGCTTATGGTGTCCGCGATGGGCTTATCCCCATTCTTCTCCTTACCGTCTTTATTGTCCACGAGACTGAAATCGCTATTTACGAAGACGGCGTCTTCCAGCCGCAGATTGAGGATTTTCTCATGATGCGACTTGCGAGAGCACCGCAGACCTTCGAGTTTCAGCTATGCCGTATCAATGGAGTCCGCCGGGATTTGATCTCACAGCTCGCCTCAGTCATCCAGTCGGATCAGGCCGACAAGACCAAGTTGCTTTCGATTGTCCGGCCGCTCTGCCTTTTTGTCGCTGAACAACCCGACTATGTCCGCAATACCGACAACCTCCGACCGGAGACTCTTGCGCTAAGGAAAGCAATTGAATCCGCTAGAGAGCCGGCGGAGCTTGTGTTCCATGCCATACCGAAGGCCCTGGGATTTTCTCCCAAGGTAAACAAGGAAATCGATGCTGCGAAACTTGCCAAGAAACTGGGTGAATCTCTTGTTGAACTCCGCCGCTGCTTTCCCGAACTACAGTCCCGCATGAGTGCTGCAATCCTGGATGCCTTCGACAGCAATGCATCTCTGGAAACATGGCGCACAAGCATCGCCTTGCAGGCGGAAACCGTTCTGGTAGGACTCACTGATCCCGATCTTCGGGCATTCTGCTTGAAGCTACTCGATGACGCGATGCCGGAACCTGAGTGGCTGGAAGCACTTGGAAGCTTCCTAACCCGCTGTCCCCCGTCTCGATGGAAAGACCGCGATGAACTTGCCTTTTGTGAACGCATCCGGGCACTGGCAAGTCAATTTCAACGGGTCCTAGCGACCTGTTTTGACAAGGATGGATCACTGCCAGACTCGGCGATTCGTGTCGCGGTAACACCACGGAACGGGGAAGAAAAAGACATGGTCCTGCGATTAACCCCCGCTCAGGCCAAAGAGGCAGCAACATTGAAACGAGCGGTTCGCGACATTTTACCAGCGACTCATCAGATTTCGCTGGCGGCTTTATCACAAGTTCTATGGGATCTCCTTCAAGATACGAAATGACCCCTCTATCTGTTACCTTCGACGACAATCGTCCCGTGCGCCACGTTCTTAATGTATCTGGCGGCAAGGACAGCTCGGCATTGGCTCTGCTGATGGCCGGACGCGTCAGCCGGCTTCGACCACTGGCACAAGGTGTTCGGTGGCTACCTTCCATCACCGCAGAACCGGTGGTGCACGAAAATGCTCAAGCTGAAGCCCTTCGAAGCACATGTGGGCGATGACAACGTCGTCAGCTACGTAGGCCTCCGTGCCGACGAGGACCGCATCGGCTACATCAGCAGGAAGCCCAACATCCGCACCCGCTACCCCTTGAGGGAAGCCGGCATTGACTACAATGGAGTCGTGCAAATTCTCGAAGATAGCGGGCTCGGCCTCCCCACCTTCATGAAATGGGGGCGCACGAACTCCGGTTGCACCTTCTGCTTTTTCCAAACACCCTTTGAGTGGGCGAAACTCCTCGAAACCTACCCCGAGTATTTCAAAGAAGCAATGGGCTATGAAACCTTCGATCCGACCGATCCGAACAAACAGTTCACGTGGATGGAGGGCGCTCCTCTCAGTTCACTTCTTGATTCCAAGGAGCGCGACCACGTCCTGATCGCGGGAATCCGCGAGACTCCGAGCAAGCCTGATGGGAAACTCATGTCGGTATTCAGTGGTAAATCCACTAGCAAATCTGAAGCCTGTCTCATGTGCCAAAAATAACGTCTCACGAAAGGATAACAAGCAATACCAATGTCCACTCTCAACGAAATATATGAGGTCCCAATCGGTGACATTAACATTAGTGAGCGTAACGTCAGATTGACTCATCCTGAACGAGATCTTGAAGAGCTTGCCGACAGCATTCGCCTCCACGGACTTCTTCAGCCAGTGGTGCTATCGGGTGAGTATGGTTCCCCGCCGTATGATCTAATCTCAGGACAGCGGCGCTATCTGGCTCATGCGCGATTTCTTAGGGTTCCCACTATAAGGGCTGTTTTTGCGGGTGTGTTAACTCCAACGGAAGCCTTGATTAGATCTCTAGTGGAGAATCTTCAGCGTGCAGATTTGGAGTTCCAAGATACATCCCGTGCAGTGACCGCGCTTTTCAATGAAATGGGTAGCGTGAGAAGAGTGAAAGAGGTTACCGGGCTTTCAATTAGGCGTATTCGCGATCACTTGTTGATCGAGGCCCGTGCGTCGGAGAAAATGAAAGCGCAACTGCGAGATGGGAAGGTTTCGGCCGCTGATGTCAAGAGGGCGCTCCAGGCCGCACAAGAGAACGTCGAGAAGGCAGAGCGTTTGCTCGATATGATGATAGAGCTTTCACCTACAACTCACCAAAAACGCCGTCTTGTGAATTATGGGGAGGCGGATTCGTTAGCCGACGCAGAGACGATCTTTCAAAAGGCAATGAAACCTCATGTTGAAAGAAAGCTAGTCATCGCGCTAACCGACGATATTCGCAATGCGCTGGAGAGGGCTACGGCAGCCAAAGAAATGGAGGCGAGTGATTTGGCTGAGCAGATCCTCTCTGAATGGCTTCTAAGTGAAGGATTCTCTGAATTGGTAAACTAATGAGTACGGATGCACAGCTCGATCGGGCCTTGGCGCTACTGATTTCATCCACGAAGCGGAAAAAGCGGCGCGCCTCGCTCATTGAGGTCGGAGAAGCTCTAGAAATCGCGAAGTCTCATTTAGGATCACTCAAGGATGTCGGTGACCGAATTGGGCTAAGCGGAAAAATGCTGGGCCAGTTTTCAAAAATCAGCAATTTGTCCGAGGGGCTCAAAGAGTTGGTGAGGCAGCGGAAAATTGATAGTGTCGACACAGTTACCCATTTAGCACAGCTGAGCGAAGGCGATCAGTTGGAGGTTGGTCGACGAAGTGCCTTTGAGGATTGGAAAACAGATGATGTGAGGGCATTTGTCGAGCTGCGAAAGCGTGACCATAGTGCGCCCGCGGTTGACCTTGCCGACCGAGTGTTTCTCTCTAAAACAACTAAGCAATTTGTGTTCGAGTTTGTGCCGAGAGGCGGACTCGATTTGCGTTCAATATCGGTGCGTCTTGAGAAGTGGATACCTTCGGAGGCAATCATCTCGGTCGAAACGTCTGGGAGCAAAGGAACTGTTGTGGTCAGTCAATCTGGATTTGAAGCTCTACAGCGAGAGGCGAAGGCTCGAAATGTTCCTATCCGCCAGTTGCTCCCACAACTTCTGTATCAAATATAATCATGGCGGACACCACACCAATACCAGTAGCAAATCGCTTTAGGCATCTCGCAACTCGTGAGCTTTCTCAACTGGCAAATGAGCTCCAGAACCTGAAGGATTATGCTCCTCTAACCTCCACAGGGGGAGGACAGTATCAAGGTCACATTCTTGCGTTTGTAAAGGGCCTTCGTATTTCTGCAAAATTGACGTATTTTCTGCGAAAGTGTATTTCGACGGAACTTTTGCAGGTTAGTTGGGGTCACATCATCGACGTTGAAAGCGGGGTATGCTCCCCAGAGTGTGATGTAATCATTCATTCGCCGGGGCATTATGACAAATGGAATGAAGGCGAACAGCCCATAATGGAGTTTCTTTTTGTAGAGGCGAAGCACGTTAAGGCGGTTGTTAGCTGCAAATCAACACTGGCATCTATCGATACGGAATATCCCGCGCAGCTCAGAGCGATCGGCGTAAATAGTGTGATCCTGTTCGCTGAATGTTGCAGTAAGACAAACTTCGAAAATCTCAAGCAGCAGGCCATTGTTGCAGGTTACACCGGACTGTGGTGCTCATATTTCACACTCTCTTCTGGCAATGAAGTGGAGGTTGATGAAGAGCATCATCTACAATTTCACTCAGCAATTCGCGAGCAATTCCAGGCACCTTAATCTATGGCTCTTCAGCAAAATCTGTGGGTGATTTTGGGTTCTGGAAGGTCACCAAGTTGATGGTATAGGGCGACTTG
>JAPLUJ010000743.1 GCA_026397695.1 Verrucomicrobiota bacterium
CGCCCCGACCAAGGCCGAGGTGCTGCTGCAAATCCCGCAAGGCGCGCTGCCGGTGCTCGGCAGCAAGGCGACCGACTCGCGCTCGGTCCGCCTCGAACCCTACACCACCAAGACCTTCGAGTATTACTTCTATTTCCCCGCCACCGCCGGCTCTAACAAGTTCCCGCATTTCCCGGTCAACGTCGCCGTCAACGGCACCGTCTCGGGCTCCGCGAAACCGTTCGAGTTCAATGTCGTCGCCAAGCTCACCCAGGTGGACAAGGCGTCGTGGGACTATATCTCCCAATACGGCAGCGAGGACGACGTCTTCGCTTTCCTCGAACAAAACAACCTCGCCGCGCTCGCCTTCCCGCGCATCGCCTGGCGCTGCCGCGACGCCGCGTTCTTCAAGAAACTAACCGCCTTCCTCGGCGCGCACCACGTGTGGGACGAAACCATCTACAGTTATGCATTGCTCCACAACGACCCCTCGGCGCTGCGCGAATGGATCCTCCACAAGAATGATTTTGTCGCGCAATGCGGACCGTATTTCACCAGTTCTCTCGTGGTCATCGATCCGGTCGAACGCCGCGCCTACGAACACCTCGAATACAGCCCGCTCATCAACCAGCGCGCCCACCGCCTCGGCAACGAGGCGCGCATCGCCAACCCTGCCGTGCTCACCCAATACCGCGCTCTGTTAGACATCCTCGCCCACAAGTCCGCCCTTGACGCCGCCGATAACATGAGCGCCACCTATTACCTGTTTCTGCAGGACCGCGTCGATGAGGCGCTCACCCGCTTCCACCTGGTCGATGCCAAGGGCCTGCCGACGCGTCTCCAGCACGATTACTTCCAATGTTATGCCGGCTTCTATGAGAACACTCTCGCTGCGGCCCGCGGTATTGCCGCGCAATACTCCGACTATCCGGTCGCGCGCTGGCGCCTGCTCTTCGCCGACGTGACCAGCCAGCTCGAGGAAATCGAAGGCAAGGTGGCGAAAGTCGAAAAGGGCGACAAGCCCGACCGCGAAAAACAACAGACCGCACTCGCCGCCAGCGAGCCGGGCTTCGACTTCAAGGTGGAAAACAAAACCATCGCCCTCAACTATCGCAACCTCTCCGGGGCCATCGTGAACTACTATCTGATGGACCCCGAGTTCTCGTTCAGCAGCAATCCGTTCGTCAGCGAGGACGCCAGCCGCTTCAGCATCATCAAGCCTAACAAGACAGCCACCCAGGCGCTGCCCAAAGACAAGGACACGCTCGAGATGCCGCTGCCCGCCGAGTTCGCCAAGGCCAACGTGCTCGTCGAAATCGTCGCCGCCGGCCAGCGCAAGGCGCAGCCCTATCATGCCAACACCCTCAAGCTCTCTCTAACCGAAAACTACGGGCGCCTCGAAATCCGCGACAGCTCTAACAACAGGGCCGTAGGCAAAGCCTACGTCAAGGTATATGCGCGGCTCAAGAACGGCACGGTACGCTTCTTCAAGGACGGCTATACCGACCTGCGCGGCCGCTTCGATTACGCCAGCCTCAACGGCGGCGCGCCCGGCCAAGCGCCAGTGCCGGTGCCCATGCCGCAACCCCGCCAAGCCATGCCCGGCCAACCCGCCGCCCCGCAGAACGGCCTTGACTATCAGATGCTCACACCCGCCGAACTGCCCGCCATCGACAAGTTCGCCATCCTCATCCTCAGCGAATCCCACGGCGCCACCACCCGCGAAACCGCCCCGCCCAGCGAGTAGCGGCGTCTCTATGATGGCATGTTGCCGAGCCCTTTCTGCGTGGAGCGCAGCCGTCCCGGCAGCATTTGAAGGCGCTCGTCCCGAGTGCCGGGCGGTGATCCGGGTATCATCTCCGTGGCGAGTTTTTGAGCCAACAGGCGGAACGCCCAATACCGTTCAATTAAGCAGGAAGAGCAGATGGTTTTAACCGCAGATGAACGCAGATAGACGCAGATGAAGAGAGATTTTTGATTTGATGTCAGTCCGCCGTCGGCGGTGCGCGTCTGCATCACCTGCAGGGCGGAGCCCGTCGCGCGGTGATATTATAACTATTGGATGTTTTTCATGGTTGTTCTGTTCATGTTGGTTCCATTTCCCCCGGTTGTTGTTGTAATGTTGACCACTCATGGAATCTTGCAAGGGTTCTTTGCCGTGACTGGCATGGCCGCAAACGCCAGAGACGTCTTGCCCAGGCCATATCGGTCTTCCCTTCACGCCGATCTGAGCTCAATGGATCGCGCGTGATCGTTAGAGTGCGGAGTTGTAGCGGCGTCGCCATGAGCGTCGCTGGCTTTCCGGCGCGTGGATCGCGCGTGATCGATGGAGTGCGACTTTTCCCGCAGGGGAAAAGTAGTCGCAGACCGTCGCCAGTACGAACGCAGCAGGGCCGCCGACTGGTGAGATCGGCGGCCCTGAAGTTGGTTAGGGTTCGGGTGATTTTCTATCAGAGAGGGATGCGATAAAGCGCCTCCTGGCCGTTTGGCAACAGCGATGGATCGATGTTTTGATCGAAGGTTGCCAGGCGGCCGCCGCGTTTGACGGCGAGGGCGAGCAGGTAGAGATCGGTGAGATTCCGAGAGGTCGGAAGGTCGGGAAACATGCGCGGATCCGCGAAGCTGAGGGCGTCCGGCCAAAACTGGTGGCCAGGAGCGTTCAGCAAGCTGAGGAGCATGCGGCGCGCTTCGCCGGTTGATCCTGGACCACCGGGGTAGTTGGTCCTTCCCACGATGCGAATGAAGGCGTTTTCCACGAGCGGACAAGTGGCCCATCCTTCCCGGACGGCATGTTTTTCGAAAAAGCGCAGCGCGGCGTCGGCATGAGGGTGCGAGACATCGCCCAAGGCAATCAGAACGTTGACGTCGAGCAGGTGGATCATGGATGGCGGAGTTTCATGGCTGCATCGAATTCCTCTTGGTCGATTTCATTCTGGAGCGAACAGAGCGCTTCCGGGGTGATTCGGGTGCTGCGGTTTTTCAGCCGGAGGATGCCGAACGGGCCAATTTCATAAGGGCTGCCCGGGGAAGGCGCGGGCGTGTCCTGCTGGCCGATCTCCCGACGCAGGGAGCGGGTGATGAGATCCCTGAGGGTCGTCCTGCGGCGGGCGGCGACTTGCTTGGCTTCAATCAGCAAGTCATCGGGAAGGTCGAGCGTGGTCTTCATGTGGGTGAGCGTATGGTTATGTGGGAGCTTGTCAATCTGGAACCGGTATTGCTCTGTTCCCCCTAAGGCCATGCGAGACCAAGACCGGCCGTTGCGGCCAGCCATTTTCTAACTAATTGGATGTTTTTGCATGGTTGTTCTGTTCATGCTGGTTCAATTTTTTCCATTTCTTCACGGGGTCTTAGTAGCCGCGGAAACGAAGCAGCCAGTCCTTCATCTTCGGCGGGACCGTGCCGTCAATTTCCGCCCCCATCCTGTAATCCCAGTCCGCAGCGGTGTGGTATTTCACGTTCTGCTGCGACTCCCGTATTGTGGCGGCATTCTTGCCGGGATAAGGGTTTGTCCCGAAAAGACCGGCGCTTTTCAACGCGTTGTCCCGCAGGACCTGCGACTCCTTCTGCAACTTTGTGATCCGGGCATCGAAAGTCGCGAGTTCGCCAGGCTTGGCTGTCTTCTGGAGAGCTGATTTCTGTTCCCTGAGTTGCTTCAACTCCTGCTGCATTTTTCCGTACTCACCAGCGTTCAGTTCCGCCTCCTTCGCCTTCCGGCGGGCGTCCCAGTCATCCGCTCGCGCCTGCCATTTCGCGGACCATTCCTGCACCTGGGTCTGCGCATATGGAGGCGGGCCGAGGGCGTTGAAGTCCTTGTGCACGGCGCGGTAGATGCGGAAATGGTCCATCTTGCCCTTGAAGAAATCGCCCTTGCCCCTCGAACAGGCAATGAAATTGCCCTCCGGCCTGTCGCTGGCGAACACAGCGCGCGGACTGAACGCGAAGGTGTCCTTTGCCAGCAGCTTTCCGTTAACATAAATGGCGGCCTCCGAACCGTCCATTTCCACGCGTATCCGACACCACGCATCGGTCGAAACGGGTTCCGAGGTGTTGAGGGTCGCAATTTCGCCCGCGTGATGGGCCACAAGGGCCAGGTTGCCGCCCTCGTCGGTGATTTCCAGATAGAAACATTCGTCACTGCCCGTGCCGAAATCAAACAGGGGCCCGTCAAGTTCCGGGCATTTGGCCAGCATATCAATGGTCAACTGACCGAAATCCGCCACCGACGGCGGTGCCTCGGCGTATTGATCCTTGCCGTTGAACACGATGTGCTGGTGTTCCTCATCTTCGCCGTCGTCGGCAAATTCCGGCTTGCCGTAAAGGATCCCGTTGTTGTTCACGTAGGAGTCTTCGAGGAGCACGTCCTTGGGCTGGTTGAACTGCCAGTTGGCGTAGAGCGCACCGTCGTCAGAGCCCGCGCCGAAATACGGACTCCCCCATCGCCCGGACGGATCGCAGAACCTGCCGTGCTCGAAAACACCGCTTTCCCCGGTCTCGACGTCTGTCGTATGGTCCACCACCACGCCGCCGGTGAGAGTCAGGTCGTTCCCGCACAGCCACACGTTCGGATCGCCCTTGATCACCGCGCTGCCGGTGATCTTCGCCTTGCTTTCCAGAGGCTGACTGCGGGCACGCTTGACGGTGGTGACCGTGGCGGCTTCCAGAATGCGGGCATTGCCGCTGACCTCGATGTCGCCGAACACCCACGCCCTGCCACTGACTTTGGCGTTGCCCGAAATGACGGTCTTCGGGCCGAGGATGACGGCAAACTCCTTGATGCAGGCATGGTCATCCACGCGGGCACCGTCCAAAACCATGGCATCGGGACCGACATAGGCGGTCGCGGCAACGCGGGCACCGTCCGCCACAAATCCGCCGCCGTTGGGATGCGGGTGGCCTTTGGCGTTGCTCTGTAGGAACTTGGCACGCCGGGCCATGTCGTTCAATATCCCCATCTTGCGCATCTCCCACCATCCATCCTTGTTGTAGGTGCCCGCTTGGATCTTGTCCGTTATCGCAGTGGCGGATGCCGCAATGCGGGGCAGCATCGCCGCCAGTTTCTCTTGTTGCCGTTGTTGCTGATGCCGTAGAGATCGTCGAAACCGCCCACATCGCCCTGCCTGCGGTGCGGCGCGCCGGGCCGGCATCCGGTCAAGGTCACCTCCCATGGATAACGCGGAACGCGCTTGCCCTCCAAAAACAGATCGCTGGCCGAAACACGTTCTCCGCCTGATTTCATAATCGGAAACGCGCTCGGGGCACTGGCAACGGTAAGCCACCAGTGCTTGTCTTCAGGCTTCAGCCCGAAGCGCATCGTGCCCTTGTTCCATAGGGGGCTGTAACGCGCGCGACCCTCGCCGTCCACGGCCACAAGACAGGCGCGCCAGTCGGAATACCGGGCCGCATCGTGAATACCCTCAAAATCAACGGCGATCTCCTGAACCCCTTCATCCGGCTTCAGGCGGATGATGTTGAAGCCACACCACCGGGGCGCTTCGGCATTGGAAATGCGGTAGCGGTTCTTCTGCCCGTACACCGGATAGACGCAGCTCAGTTCGGGCATTCCATACTTGTTCCTGATGATGGACTGTTCAATCACGTCAACCGTCACCATGCGGGCCGCATACTCGCCGAACCAATCCCCGAACCCCTTGACCCCGTTCTTCCACAGGCCCTTCTTCTCTCCCAGCCTGGCAACGGTATGATAAGGCGTGAACTCTGCGGTCCCGGCAAGAGAGGCGATCGTTACCGCGGCCCCGTGACCCCAGTTGGGGTTGTCGGCCAGCGCAAAGGCCCAGAACGAGGATTGATAGTACAGACGGTTCACGTTGCGCCAGGGATAACAGAAATTGCCGGGGAACATCTGGATTTCGTCCGGAACGGTGGTGTGTTGTCCCGCATTGCACCAGGTTTCATAATACATCCCCTCCCAGCCGCCGGCCGGCATGCTGTGAAAAAACTCGTGGCCAATTCCGGCCCTATCGACATCGCTGATGCCGCAGTGCATTGAACCGCCGGCCGCGCGGTTTCGATGCGAGTGAATAATGAATCTGTAGTTGGGTCCGGGTTTGCGAACATAGGGCATGGAACAACCTGCCGCTGCCAGATACGTCCACATGTTCTCGAGGTTTTCCATGGCGAACGTGCGGTATTGGTTCTGCCTCGCAAGGTTGTCCGGCTGTATCCAGTTCGCTGGCGTTGTCCACGGTCCTCCCCAGATGTCTGGTTGGGCGATAATATAAAAGTGCGGCGTTTCAAACACCAGCTTGTAGCCGTCCCGGCCCCAACGGGGGTACTTCGCATCTTTCAGAGGCTCCATGGCGTTGAATTTCGGGGAACCGTCTTTCCAGACCTCCAGATTCAAGTTTGCAAACACTCCTCCCGGAGCTCCTCCGTCAGTGAACGACAGGTGCTCATCATGGGGTACGGTCGCGTAAAGTTTCGGGCAGGCTTTTTCCCATGTCTTGTGGATGAACTCATGGTCCTCGCGGCTAACCATCGGCAGGTAAAACGCGGCGTTATGAACGCCCCTCAGCTCACCGTTTTCCATGCGCAGAACGGCAATAGGGATGGGAGCGAAGTTCTGCCTGGGATTGACCGTCGATATGCCGTAACTGCGGAAAGCGACCAAGTGCGCCTTGAACGTTTCGGGCTCGGAGGTCATCCAGTTCCGGCTGATGCCGGCCAAGGATTCCTTGTCTTCCCCCCCCTTGTTCCGGGTCCATGTGCGCAGCGGGGCGCCCTCGGGAATGTCGATAAAGTCCTGCCCCTTGCGCGGCCACCACTCGACCGTGCGGCGCTGGTAGCCGGCGGCGTCGGGGCCGCCATCCTGCTCCACCTTGTCGAGGCCCACGCCGGGCACGAGTTCTTTAGGATAGCGCAGGTATTGGTAGTAGTCGTGCTCCGCGGCAAGCGCGCCCGCGCACACGCATCCGGCGGCAACAGCCGCTGCCAGGTTCAGTCTCGTCTTCATCGTATGCCTTTGTCCGGGTTCACGCGTTCGTGCATGGGGTCCATTCGATACTACTTGCCAGGATGGACAATGACTTTGAACGATTACTTGATTTCATGTTTTTTGTTCTCATCGGGAGATCACCGGTGCCAATACCACGCGGAAGCCAATGATCGCGTAGGAGGAAATGTCGGGCGGCACGGAGTAGCGGGCGGCTGACCGCAGGAACGGATGCACCTGCTCTTCCAAGGCTTTGCTTTCGGTTACATTCTTATCCTTATTCTCCAGTCCGGTGAACGATCCGCCGCGGACGACCTTCTCGGTGCCTGCCGCCGGACCTTTGGGATCCACCGCCTCGCCCGCCGCATACGGAGCGTACCAGTCGAGGCACCACTCATAGACATTGCCGTGCATGTCGTAGAGCCCCCAGGCGTTCGGCGTGCGACCACCCCCCACCTCCCGCGTACCGAAAACCGTGAAGCTATATGAGTCCAACCATGCGAATTTGCGGATCGCGGCGAGACTGGTGTGTTCCCCGGCGACGTTGTAGGGGCTTTGCGTGCCGGCGCGGCAGGCGTATTCCCACTCCGCCTCGGTGGGCAGCCGATAGACACAACCGTTCGGCAGGCGGCCGGCTTGGCGTTCGATTTCCGTGAGTTTCCTGCAGAACTCGCACGCGCGTTCCCATGTGACGCACTCCATCGGGTTGAGATCCGTCCTTTGTCCCCCCACGGCGTTGCCGCCGCTCATCAGGGGCCCGGTCCTGTGGTAGCGATAGCAGAATGCCGCACCGTCATGCAGCGGCCCGCGCTTATACTTCCATGCTTCGTAGTCGTAGTCCGGCGGCATCATCAAGAGGTAGAACTCACGCTGCGTGACCTCGTATACCCCCATGTAGAAAGGTTTCGAAATCGCGACCTTGTGTTGCACTTCGTCCGGGCGGCGGCTGATCTCGTCCTTGGGACTGCCCATCGTGAAGGTGCCCGCCGGAATGAGCTTCATCCGCATCTCGATGCCCGGCACCGTCCACTCCTTGGCACCGGGCTTCTTCATCCCGGCCTCGTCACGTTGCTCGCATGTTACCTGTTACGGTGACAACCCATGCGATCTTGCAAGGATTCATGCGATGATTTGAGTCTCCGGCTTTTGTCCCGCCGCAGGTGCGCCTCGTAAAATGCGCCGGGAGTATTCCAAAGAAACCCTTTACAATGGGGGATCGACACGTAGTTTCCCCGGCGAGGATCCTCCTCACATGCCCGGCAATTCCAACAACCATCCCCTAACAATCATGAACCGCTCGAAACTTCTATCACTCATTGCGTCCACTGCAATGGTTTCCATCCTTCCAACCGCACGGGTTGTGGCGCAAGCCGCCCCACCGGCACCCACTGCTGACCAGAAAATCGACGCCACCACGCCTGCACCCCGCAGCGGCGAGGAGTGGTGGATGAAACGTCACGCTGAGAAGATGGAAGAGCTGAAAAAAGGCGACTGCGAACTATTGTTGATCGGTGATTCGATCACCCACGGCATGGATGTCGACGGCGTGGGTGCCAAAGTCTGGAAGGAAACCTTCGTGCCGCGCAAAGCCGTCAATTTGGGCTTCGGCGGTGATCGCACCCAACACGTTCTGTGGCGCCTGGAACAAATGCCAAAACTCAAGAAAGCACCGAAAGGCGCCTTCATTTTGATCGGCACGAACAATGTGTGCTGGGGCAGCGACACGCCTCGAAATGCGGCCTTGGGCATTCAGGCCGTGGCCCGGAAACTCCAGGAAATCTGCCCGGAAACAAAGATCGTGGTGCTCGCCGTGTTTCCACGCCGCAATGAGCCCGACCACAAATTCCGTAAACAAATCAACGAAATCAACTCCTACCTGCCCGAATTGCTCAAGGACATGAAAAACGTCTCCTTTCTCGACATCGGCCCGAAGTTTCTCGACGACAAGGGCTTCTTGCTGAAAGGGGTCATGCCCGATTCGACGCACCCGAGCGAAAAAGGCTACGAAATCTGGGCCGAGGCGATTGCCTCGGAACTGAAGAAAATGTCGGGTGAATAAGCCTCTTTAGCAAAGAACCCGGCAGGCGGGTGTGGACCCGCGCCGCAGCGTGGCGAGCGCACTGCCCTGTCCGGAAATCCGGCGGTGCGTCAGCGCAAGCTGAACACACAACAAACAAAAACAACAAGGATAGAGACTATGAAAAAACTGATTGTGGCAACGTGTGTGATTCTGGGGGTGGCATGGCATGTGGCGGCTGCGGAAACAAAACCGGAGGCGGCAGCCCAACCGGTCGCCCCAGAAAAGCGGGAGGAGGAATTCACGGTCGCGAACAAGTACCTCGTCATGCCCATCCAGAACAAGGGCAAGGGCTCTACCATCAAGCTCTATATCGACGACAAGGCGGTGCGCCAATACATCCTGAATCTGGCACCCACCGCGGCGGAGGCCGACTGGTATGCCTTCTTTACTATAGGGAACTACAAGGGCAGGAAGGCGCGGGTCGAGGCGATTGCCACCGAAGCGGGCTTCGCCCTGATCAAGCAGTCCGACACCATCCCCGGCGAGGAGAACTTCTATCAGGAGCCGCAGCGTCCGCAGTTTCACTTCACCCAGAAGGTCGGCTGGAACAACGACCCTAACGGCATGGTCTATCACAACGGCAAGTGGCACCTCTTCTTCCAGCACAACCCGGTGGGTCTGCCATGGGGCAACATGACCTGGGGGCATGCGACAAGCAAGGACCTGCTCCACTGGGAGCAGCAGCCCGACAAGGTGTTTCCCAAGACCATGTGCAAAGGCGACGCTTTCTCCGGCAGCGCCACGGTGGACAAAAAGAACACCGCCGGCTGGGGTGCGGACACCCTGGTGGCTTTTCTAACCGACACCGGCTGCGGCGAGTGCGTCGTCTACAGCACCGACAACGGGGAAACATTCACCTATTACGAAAAAAACCCGGTGGTGAAACACCACGGCCGCGATCCCAAGGTGAGCTGGTATGCCTATAGCAAGGAAGACCAGCCGCTCGACGACAAGGCGAAGGCTCTAGGCGGCCACTGGATAATGGTGGTCTATGACGAGAAACAGGGTGTGGGCAGGAACGCCGCCTTCCACACCTCGACCAACCTGAAGGACTGGACCGAACAGAGCCATCTGCCCGGATACTACGAATGCACCGACCTCTTTCAACTGCCTGTTGATGGCGATGCGAACAACACCCGCTGGGTCGTCTTTGCGGCCGATGCCAAATATGCCGTGGGCCGCTTTGACGGCAAGACCTTCACCCCCGAACACGAGGGCAAGCACCAGGTCCACTACGGGCCATACTACGCGTCCCAGACCTACGACAATTCGCCCGACGGACGTAGGATCCAGATCGGTTGGAACAAGGTCGGATCGCCGGGACCTTACAACCAGCACTTCAGCTTCCCCCATTGCCTGACGCTGCACAAGACGGATGACGGCATCCGCATGCTTGCCACCCCCATCAAGGAGATCGAAACTCTGCGCGCCAAGAGCAACACGGCGAAGCCGCAGAAGCTGGATGCTAACAAGCCGCTCGACCTGCCCGTCGGCAGCGACCTGCTGGACATCCGCCTCACCGTGGAGGTCGGAACCGCCGCGACCATCGAGTTGAACGTGCCGGGCGGAACCGTCAAGTATGACGTGATAGCCGGCAAGCTGAACGAAGCCGGGATGAAGCCGGTTGACGGCAAGATCAGTTTGCAGGTCCTGGTCGACCGGGCCCTGATGGAGATCGTCGGCAACGGCGGACGGGTCTATATTTCCGGCGCGGGCCCCGGCAAGAAGGTGGATGTGAAAAACATCTCGGTCACCGCCACCGGCGGCGACGCCACACTCGTGCAGTTAGAAGCCCACGAATTGCAGTCGATCTGGGCCGCCGCGATCAGCAAGACGAAAGCGGCGCCGAAGAAACCTGCGGTGGACGCGGGCAAGATCCCGGTCCCGGCCACCAGCGGTGCCGCCCAGACCGTTCCGTTAGAACCCGGCAAATCCAAGCCGGCCGCCAACACCGCTTCCAGCACGTCTCAAGTGCTGCCGAAGGAACTTGTCGTGGACTTGGATGGCGGGGTGAAGCTGGAGATGGTCTTGATCCCAGCCGGTTCCTTCACGATGAGTGGTGAAGGCGGCGGGGCGATCCACAAGGTGAACCTCACCCAACCGTTCTATCTGGGCAAGCACGAGGTCACGCAGGAACAATGGGAAAAAGTCATGGACGTCAACCCCAGCCAGCTCAAGGGGGGAAAGAACCCTGTGGAAAACGTCTCCTGGGACGAGTGCCA